>DAOVVZ010000095.1:0-6006 GCA_030636915.1 Methylomarinum sp.
AGATAAGAAAGCCAACACACTGGAATTGTGCAACTGGCGTGGTAATTTGGCAATGGCTACAGATGCATTAGATTATTTTAAAATTTACTGCAAAAAATACGCGTACAGCCCGACAATATTTGAGTTCAAAAACCAAACATATAAAGGAACTTTTAAGCAGGAAGATGGCGAAGAGCGAGAAGATTATAAGGTAGTTCGCCTATTAGATTGTGTATTAAACATTGCCTTTTCGATTGAGGATGCAAGCCTGCAATTTGAAAGCCGAATCAGTCACATTGTTAACGCTGAATCAACTCGTGAGGGTAATAATACAATACGGTTTAAAGGGGCTGATTTTGCAGCCATCAGTGACTTTAAGTCAAAACTACTGCAATATCGGTTGTTATTTTTTGGCAATGGTTACGACCTTACTTCACTTGCTGAATATCTGTTTAAGAAAAAACCTATCAAGGTAAGAGAGTGTCAGGCTTTAGGCTATGATCCAGTGTCTGATTGTTATGTTTATACAAAGTTTTTATACGACAAAACCGGTAAACATTACACCATAGATCAGAATGGTTATTTTCATAAATATAAATTAAAGCCATTCAGTGGCCAAGATAAAAGCATCAATAAAATTACAGAGATTGAAGTAGACGTATTTATCTCTGATTTGTATAACGCCTATGGAGATAAAGGATTACTTGCTTTGGGTTTCTGGATATCAACCACGTTCTCTCATATTATTTTTGAAGAGTTCGGATTTTTCCCTTTTATGAGTTTCCATGGTGATCCACATTGTGGAAAGTCAGACCTGACAACAATACTCAATCGATGTTTCTATATCGATTCTGAAGGTTTACCAATGAGTTCAGGTAATACTAAAAAAGGAGAATTACGGGTAATGAGCCAAAAATCCAGCATGGTCACGGCTATGTTGGAAGGCAGGAAAGATAAGGTTCGTTTCGATTACGATTCAATCCTGCCATTGTATAACCGTAATAGCCTACAGGTCAGAGCGCAGACAACTAATGATAATCAAGTCTACGACATGAAGTTTAGTGGTGCATTAGCTTTCGTACAGAACATTGAACAATTCGTCAGTAAACCCGCCAAGGAACGTGTGGTTTCAATTCGTTTTACTCATGATGGGTTAGACGATACCTACCAGGCATGGCAGCACTTAAAGACATACAGCATTGAGCAATTAGCTGGAGTGGGGCATTTCATCCTTAGTAATCGAGAGTATTTTGAAAAGAATATTAATCAAGAAATCAATGAGACTGCTGGTTACTTACGCGCTGAAGGTGTAGGTATTGATAGAGTAGAAAAAAATCATGCGGTGGCTTATGCCGGAGTATCTTTATTAATGGAACTAGCAAAACCAAGTGTTAAAGACGATTTACTTAAATTTACTCATAACTCGGCAATGACCAAGATTGAGACAGCAAGGAGTGAATTGCTACTAGCAGATCATTTTATGGAATGTATAGATGGATTCAATACTGCTAAGGGCGTTGCTCATGAGGATGGTTTATTAATCATTCATATGCCAACAGCTTTGAATGAAACATGTGAAACCTGGAATAAAAAAAGAACTGTTGGAGCAGTTAAAGATAACTGATGGATTTGTTGATATTAAACCTAGCCGAGTATTTGGAAGTCAAAAAAAATGTTGGGTATTCAAAAGTGAAAAAGTAGGGGTAACAGAGGTAACACACCCCTAGACATGCTTTACTTACTGGGTTTAGCTGTTACCTTTTGCCTGGTAACATTGAGGTAACAATCAGGTAACACGGTTTTATGTAGCTTTAAAAAAGGTAACAAAGGTAACAAGGGGTAACAATTAAAGTAACAGTTAAAGACTTTGTATATAAGGGCTACAGATGATTGTTACCTTGTTACCTATAAAACTTAATAGATACTTGTAAACCAATTGGTAACCAAATGACAGAACAAATAACAATTAGCACTGAGCTAACAAGACTCAGAAAAGAGTACACAGTATTAAGAGACAGAAAGCCTCTTGCTATCGGAATACGAGCAATCTTGCTCCCACAGATAAATTTGAACAGTAAGAACTCAAGAAAGGTAATCAGGCTTCTTTGTAACCACAGAGGTTATTTAACAAACGTAACAAAAGGTGGTGCTAGATATAACTTAGATGGATCAGTTGATGGTGAAATTACACCCGAAGAAATTCAACATGCAAAAGAGAAATTGCTTACTGAAAAAATTAATACTCTCAGTGAAGAGAAATCCAGTAACACTTTAAAGCTAAGCAAAAAGGTTAGTTAAAAACATACAAAAACATCAGCTAAGTTATGGTGCGATTTAGCTGGTTATTAAATTAGCACCGAATATAGGTATAAAAATGCAATTTGATTTGAATGAACACCCTGAACTAAAACTAGCTCATGCACTTGTAAGCAATATGCAGAATTGTGTCATTGCCGGAGGTGCGCCTAGGGATTTAATCAACAACAAACCATTAGCTGACGTAGATATATTTATTGGTGTTAGTTGCCATGGAGAGCTACTAGAGCGAGCTGATTATGTAATGACCTACTTTAAAGAGAACGATGTTGAGTACAAAATCCACGATGGATATTGGTGCGCAGCCGATGCAAACGAACCGATAGAAATTATGGCTAGAATAACGGGCGCAAATATTGACGTTTGTTTTGTAAAGATGGTGGCGTATGAAAACGCTGCCCAAGAGATCGTAACTGAGACACTATCAACGGAGTCACTATTTGAGCAATTTGATTTAGTTAGTTCTGAGGCATGGTTAGAGAAAATTGATGATGGATTTAATGCATATGCTACAGAGTTATTTCACGAGCTAAACGACAGAAAAGTACTTGGTTACTACAACAGTAATACATTTCACCTAGCTAAAATTAAGGATAAATACAGTGACTATTTACCGCTATCACTGAACAAACAGCAAGCAGAAAAAAGTAAAGAAGAAGTGGAAATCCCTTTCTAAACAAAGACAGCTTTGCTAAGTATTGCGAGTACCTAACAAAGCCTAACCATTAAAACTACGAAGCAATAAAGGCTGGTGTTCATAGTAACACCAGTTAAGGAGAACAGAAAATGATAGTGATACCAAAAAAATCACGAGGCAGACAATCTGCAAAATCAGAGGAAGAATTTAATCGAAGTCTAGAGTCGTTTTACTCTTCATTGATTCAAATTAATTCAGAATTGCCATTCAAGGTGAGTTCACGAGGCTGGTGTTATTTACTATAAGAATATGGACTAATGAAAGGAGATTTTAACTCAGCTCAAGATTTGATCAATGATGGTCGAAAAAATGGAGGCTTGCCGATTGATTTTACTGCACTTGATAGTAGCCGAGCATTCTCATGTGTAGAGTTTGTTGATGATTCAACACCACAGGGAGAAGCTGATTATATTGTTGATAGAGCAAAACAAGCTCATTGTAATATCAACCCAGTGTCATTCTGGGATTACCAAAAGTATTACCTTGAGTTAGCTGTAGAAAAGGTGGATTTAAAGTCATTGTTTGAGCCTATATGTGAACAGTTCAATATTCCTATTGTTAATGCAAAAGGTTGGAGTGACATTAATCTACGCAATCAGATGATACAGCGATTTAAAGAAGCTGAACGTAATGGTCTGATACCGGTAGTTTTGTATTGTGGTGATCATGATCCAGCCGGAATAAACATAAGTAATATCTATCGTAAAAACCTTAATGATTTATCAAAGACTACAACAGGTTGGCGTGCTAACAATCTAATTATTGATAGATTCGGACTGAACTATGACTTCATTACAGAGAACAGTATCAGTTGGGTTGATAACCTGGAAACAGGTAGTGGTAAAGACCTAAATAGCCCTAACCATAAGAATCACTTCGATTCATGGGTACAGGTATACATTAATCAATATGGAGTGAGAAAGGTAGAGGCAAACGTACTGGTAACCCGAATAGATGAAGCAAGAGAATTATTTAAATCAACTCTTGATAAGTATTTAGATTATGACGGTATCGAGCAGTATGAAGCTGATGTTGAACAAGCACAGCAAGAAGTAAAAGAATTGGTAATAGAGCTGATGAAAGCAGCTTAATTTAAATCCACTCTCAATTGTTACGAGCAAAAGAGAGTGGCACAACTAATGCCGGGAGGCACAGATAAAGATGAAAGCGAATAGTAACACAAAACAGAAAAAATTAAGCAAGATTGATACAGCAATGTTGGATGCTGCAGATAAGCTCCACAAGAATCTTGTTGACGGTGTGTGCAAGAATTTGTATGCAAATCAACTAAATGGGGAGCATGACGTTTTAAAGTGTTTAGATGAGAAAGGCTACATCAACAAAATCTCACATCCTAATAGGCGTGGCAATGCTTATGAATGGTTGCATGGAGAATTGCGGCCTTATCAGGTTTATATGAAGAATCTGGTATTAAATAGCAAAGATAACTTTATGGTTGCTACACTTCCAACAGGTACGGGAAAAACCAAGCTTGCTTTAGCCTTAATCCAGCAATACAAGCGAACGCTGTTTGTTACACCGCGAATTAACCTGACTCACCAGACAGCCGGAGTATTTGGTACTCAGTTGGATGTAGGTGTTATTCAGGGGCAGAACTCAAAGAATGAAAGTGCTGATCATGTGGTGGCTAACCTTCAGACACTAGAAAAGCGTATTGATGATATGGACGTAACACAGTATGAACTTATTATTTTTGACGAAGCTCATTACAGCTATGAACGAATCAAAAAACTGGTAACTAAGTTTTATAATTCAAAAGTAGTGCTTCTTACTGCAACACCCTTTCATGCGGATGGAACACCTTTAACAGACAATATTATCCAGCCATTTAAACCACAGTATTTTATTGACCGTGGCTATCTGGCAAAACTGAAACCTATGCAAGCGTTAACAGTGGATGAGTCAAAGTTGAAGAAATCTATTAGCACGGGGGATTTCACTCAAAAAAGTATCGATGAGGTAACCGATTCAGTTTTTGATATGAATGTTATAGATGCAACAGCTGATGCTATTGTTGGTAAGACGTTAGTGTTCGCTGCGAGTATCGCTCACTGTGACAAGCTATCTAAAGCGTATCAGATAGCAGGGTTTGAAACATTAACACTGCATAGCAATGTGGATGATCCACAGCAGATACTTCAAGATTTTAGAGACGGTAAGGCTCAGATATTAGTATCAGTGGATATGATCGGATTTGGAACGGATTTACCCGATGTAAAAACAGGTGTTATAGCCCGACCTATTAATAGTAAGTCTCTGTGGAGGCAAATGGTTGGTAGGATATTGCGACCAGGTAAACCAGAGGCATTACTGCTAGATTGTGGCGGGAATCTAAAACGCCTGGGTAACCCCCTGGCTGATGTGAAACCCAGCAAGAAAAAATCACAGACTGACAAGCCTTCCTGCCACGAATGCAGTTATGAGAAAGCACCCTATCTGAAGTCGCTTAATCAGAACTTTGATGTGATTACCCGACTATACAAATGTGCAGTGTGTGGTCATGAACATGAAAAACAAATGGAAGTGGAAACGGTTGAATGTGAATGTTGTAATCGGTTTTATCTAACCACTGATACAGTGATCCATCATGGTAAGGAGATTCTTAAGTGTGCATGTTCACATATCACAGTTATTCAAGAGCTAGATAATCTGAAGCTTGTATTGTCTGATGATGAGTTGCTAAAACTGAAACTTAAAGCATGTATTGAACAGGCTACTGATGAGTCAAATCTGATGGAGACTATGGCTGCAGGTTTTACTATCTTACGAGCAGTTGATAGAGGCACAGACAGGGAGAAGATACTCCTTATGATGGAGAGGAAAACCATTATTGAAACAGCGGGTGTTTTACTTCCTAAAAAGGTTGCTGGACTAGCCCCCTTACCTGCAAGCAAGCCACTGGTAGTTCCTGTACCAGAAAGCAAATCTGCTAACAGTATTCAAAGTTTACTGGTCGGTATGAATAATCGCTATCAGCAATCGGGTAAACAAGC
>DAOVVZ010000142.1:0-5099 GCA_030636915.1 Methylomarinum sp.
TCTGCTTGTGATGCAGTGACAAATGAAATAAATAAAAGAAAGATGAGTTTTTTTAACATTTTAAAGCGCTCCGTAAGAGTGAATTTCATATAAAAACATATTCATGCCAAGTAATGCAAATAGGGTGACAAAAATTCCAATAAAAGATCGCTAAGCCTTTGATTAAACGCATATGTAGCAAATGACGTAACTTAGAAACAATAAAGATCAGGCTTATTTAGAGTGCAAATCCCCTATAAACTCAGCTTCAGTAAGTAATAATATACCAAGTATGGTTGCTAAAGTGTAAAATGCAAATCTCACGGCAATAGAGTTGTACATAACATCTTTAGGAAACGATAGTTCAACTAAGGGGGTTACTGACAGTGACAATTAGTAACTTAGCAGTAATGTAAATGAAAAAACGTATTACAAGTTACAGGCAGGAATAAGCTAAAAACGAGAACACAAGATGTTGCTTGTGGTATGGGCAAGACAGGCCTAGGACAAATTGGGTGCAGTCAGGACTCTTACCTGGCCTGTGCCAATAGTATATTTGAGCTCTGTCTGATGAGCAAGCCAAGGCATTGCTCATCAGACAGAGAAAATTACTTCATCATAGATATGCTATAGGAAACTGCTTGAATTTCTTTTTTAGACATTTTTTTAGCAATCATATGCATCATATTGTCAGGTGTGTTGCTACGAACCCCATTTTTAAAATCAGTAAGTGATTTAATTAGATAGTCAGCATGCTGTCCTTGTATAGAAGGAAATGCAGAGGGTTTGTTACCTTCACCACGAGGTCCGTGACAAGCGATACAGGCAGAGACTTCTGTTTCAAGATTACCATTGCGATAGAGATCATTACCTAAAGCAATTAATGCGTCTACTTCTGCTGAGTTGTCTTTATTATCGTCTTCGTCTTCGTCATCATCATCATCTAAGATAGGTAATGGATTAGCTGACACCTTTTGAGATGCGTAGTAAGCTGAAATGTCTTTGATAGATTGATCATCCAGTCCCATGGCAAGAGGTGCCATCATCGGAGCATTCCGGTTGTTATCCTTAAAAGCATGTAATTGTGCTACGAGGTAACCTGCATGTTGACCAGCAAGTTTAGGGAAGCCGGGCACCATACTATTACCCTCTTCACCATGACAACTAGCGCAGCTTTCGGCTTTTGATTTACCAATGGCGATATTGCCTTCTGCATGAGTTAAGCCAGGTGCTACTGAAAATGCGAGAGATATTGAAAGAGCAAGCAAATTTTTAATCATCATGTTCCCCTAAGGAGTCTGTGTTATTTGAGGCTGATTTTGTATATTGCCTATATAATAGCCGAATTATACATTCTACGCGAGATAACGATGAATCCAGTTTATCATCAGGCAAAATTTATGTTGAGTGCATCAAAGCTTAGTGAAGCACCAGAAGACCAAGGAAAGGAAGTGGCTTTTGCTGGTCGATCTAATGCTGGTAAGTCAAGTGCTATTAATACATTGACTCGACAAAAAGCTTTGGCTCGAATTAGTAAAACCCCGGGTCGCACACAATTACTCAATTTTTTTGAGGTGGATGAGCAACGAAAATTTGTAGATTTACCTGGGTATGGGTATGCCAAAGTGCCGCTAGCAGTGAAAAAGCAATGGCATAAAATGATGGAAACCTATTTGAGAGAGCGAAAATCGTTGTGTGGCATTGTCTTGGTCATGGATGTGCGTCATCCGTTAACCGAGTTTGATACGCAAATGATTGAATGGTGTGAATTTAGTAAGTTGCCTTTACATATATTATTGACTAAGGCCGATAAGCTAAATTATGGGGCGGCAAAAAACACCTTATTTAAAGTTCAGCGTGAGCTGGAATCGGTAGATGTTAATGTCACATTGCAGTTATTTTCAGCATTAAAGAAAACCGGTATGGATGAAGTGCATGATGTGCTTGACCAATGGTTTGCGGATGATGAAGTAGAGGCTTAAAGAGAGATATCAATACCTTCTCTAGCTAAAAATATCTCATAATCAAGATCTGCATGTTTTTTTAGTAGTTTTTCATAGATTTGTTCTAGCTGTTCATCTGAGCGGGTGGGTTCATGGTGGGTGAAAAACAACTTTTTTGCCTTAGCTAGGCTTGCAAATTTAATGGCGGATTCATAAGTCCCGTGTCCCCAGCCTTTTTTAGAGCGATATTCGTCGGCTGTAAAAGAAGAGTCAACAATAAGTGCATCAACACCTTTCATTGCTGAAATGATTTCATTTTGTTTTTCATCAATCAGCAGTTGATGGTCATCATATTCACTATCATCAGGCGCATAAATATTTAATTGGGACTCAAAATCCCCAGTAAAAAATAATGACTGGCCATCACAATCAATACGGTAACCAAAGTTAAGCACAGGGTGATCAAGTATCGTTGGAGTTATTTGTGCGCTACCTATGTTGACAGGTATGCCTGGTTTTATGGTGTTGTACTTAACATTAGCATTAAGTTCGGCTTTTCGAATGGGGAAATAACTGTACTGAAACTGTACATCTAGTGCTCGCTCTATACCTTCATTAGTGACTGGATCTAAGCCACCATAGATATTTAACTGGTTACCGGGGATAAAAATAGGTGCAAATAAAGGTAATCCCTGAATATGGTCCCAGTGAGTATGAGTAATAAAAATATGGGCGGTGATTGGCAGCTGTTTGAGCAGTTCTTGCCCCAGCATGTGAATGCCTGTTCCAGCATCAAGGATAATTAAGTCACCATTATCTGTTCTAATTTCTATGCATGTTGTATTGCCACCATATTTAAGTGTGCTTGGCCCTGGTGTTGCGATAGAACCTCTGACGCCCCAGAATTTAAATCTCATTGATACATCCTTTATGACTTAATGAATGAAAGAGCTTCAGTTTTTACTGCCGACAAATCACCTAAATCAGTTATTAAATCAGCTAAGGATAGGTTGAATCTAGCGACTATAGATTGAGGAAACTCTTCAATGATAGGATCTCCAGCAAAGCCAAATTGCATTTTTTTACTGATTTGGTTAGCAGCAAAAACACAATCTCTTAAAACATCATTATTCACCTTGCCATGATGATGGTCAATTGCATTAATGAGTTTTTGTCCAAAAGCCCATTTCTTGGCTAGCAGACTTCCTGTCTGGGCATGAGTAACCCCCATAAATTCTAATTCAGCCTCATGTAGAGGGCAGTTTTCTAAAAGACTTTTTTCAAGCGCGCGTTTAAAGTTTTCAGGTTCAAATTCAGCAAATACAATTTTTCCAAAATCATGAAGCAACCCGGCAACAAAAAAATCATTGCTATCAGACTGAGGAATATCAAGCCTTTCTGCCAGCATCCGGCAAATAGATGCTGTGGTCAGAGAATGCAGCAGAAACTCCTGAGTATTAAAATCAGCCTTATTCTTCGGGTTTAAAACTCCTATTGCGGCAACACTTAATGCCATGTTTTTAATGGTGTTAAGTCCTATATATACGACAGCACGCTGAATAGAATTGATTTTTTGTGCAAAGCCATAAAAAGGTGAGTTGATGACTTTAAGAATCTTAATCGTCATCACTGGGTCACTTTCTATCACCTGAACGATATCCTTAGCGGATGCATTAACGTCAGATGTTAATTGCATCACGCGTTGTACGCTTTTTGGAAAAGCAGGCATTTTTTCGACAAATGCAATAATTTTTTCGCTGTGAAGATCGGACATTGCAACTCTCAATACTATTTACATGAGCATAGCAGATAATTTAGAGTATGAACTTGAGGTATGTACATTTAGTGAGCTTCATCCCAATTATCACCTACACCAATATCAACAATTAAAGGCACATCTAATTGTGCAGCTGAACACATAATCTTTCTGATCGAGTCGCAAAATTCTTCAGTCTGTTCTTCGGCAACTTCAAACACAAGTTCATCATGTACTTGCATAATCATTTTGGCTGATGAGTTGTTTTCTTTTAACGATTGATCACTCTTGAGCATGGCTATTTTTATAATGTCCGCAGCTGTTCCCTGCATGGGCGCATTAATAGCTGTACGTTCAGCATATTGCCGTCTCGCGGCATTACGTGCATTAATTTCTGGTAAATAAAGCCTGCGTCCAAATAAGGTTTCAACATAACCTTGTTGTTTTGCTAGTTCTCGAATGTTATCCATATAATTTTTTACTCCAGGATAACGGGCAAAATATAAATCTATGTAAGATTGTGCCTGTGAGCGGGACAAACCCAGTTGTTGTGCAAGTCCAAAGGCTGACATACCGTAAATTAAACCAAAATTAATGGCTTTGGCTGAACGACGCAAATCTGTTGTTACATGCTCTACGCCCACACCAAACACTTCTGCTGCTGTAGCGCTGTGGATATCTAAACCTTTAGAGAAAGCTGTCAACAAGCCTTCATCGGCCGATAAATGTGCCATTATGCGTAATTCAATCTGAGAGTAATCAGCTGCAATCAGTTTAAATCCTTTAGGCGCAATAAAGGCTTGTCTGATTTTTCGACCCTCAGCGCTACGGATAGGAATATTCTGTAGATTGGGATCAGATGAAGACAGCCTTCCTGTAGCGGCTACAGCTTGATGATAAGAGGTATGTACTCTGCCAGTTTTATCATTAATTTGTTGAGGTAACTTATCGGTATAAGTCGATTTAAGTTTGCTCATGCTACGAAATTCAAGAATCAACTTTGGTAGCGGGTAATCAAGGGCAAGCTCTTGTAAAACTGATTCAGCAGTTGATGGTTGTCCTTTAGGGGTTTTCTTTAATACGGGTAGTTTTTGTTGATCATAAAGTATTTCTTGAATTTGTTTGGGGGAACCTAAATTAAAAACTTGTCCCGCCAAGTCATGCGCATGTTGCTCTAAGGCAATAATATGATTAGCTAATTCTAGGCTTTGCTGAGCCAGCATTGCGCTATCTATTAACACCCCATTTTGTTCTATACGGGATAAAACAGAGACTAATGGTATTTCTATCTCTTGATACAGTTTTTGTAATGCTGCAAAGTTATTTAATTTTGCAGAAAGTGTTTGGTGTAGTCTTAAGGTAATATCTGCATCTTCTGCGGCATAAGGCCCTGCTTGATCTAGTGGAACCTCTGAGAAACA
>DAOVVZ010000072.1:0-6637 GCA_030636915.1 Methylomarinum sp.
AAAACGGATGACTTGTTCCAAGGTCGCTAATGAGCCGTTATGCATATAGGGTGCAGTTAAATTGATATTGCGTAACGATGGGGTTTTATATTTCCAGCGATCATCAGGGTTTTGGGTGATTTCATAACGACCTAAATCACTGGTTTTCTTTTCACTGACGGTATTGATGACTTGGGTGTCTACCTCTACAAAAATACCGGGTGCCAGTTGCACTTTACTTGTGCTGGCGGTTGTCCCCATGGCATTTTGATAGCCTATACCGGTATTATGGAATTGATTATCTGTGAATAAAGCATGGTTTTTTGAGAGAGTATGACAACCACTGCATTGCGCTTTGCCGACAAATAATTGATAGCCTTGTTGCGCTGACTGGCTGATGGCATTTTTCTGTTGTTTAAAATACCAGCGATCAAAATGTGAGTTGGCAGAATTTAATGTGCGTTCATAACTGGCAATTGCCTGCCCGATGGTTTCCATTCCCGCAGGGCGATTAAATGCTATTTCAAATAAACCTTGGTACTCGGGCAAGCGTTTAATTTTATCTATGACGTAACCAATGGATGGGTTGGCCATTTCATTGTGAGCCAGCAGGGGAGCCCATACTTGCTGCTCTAATGTGTTTTCTCTGCCATCATGAAATAATGATTGATAATAGCCGACGTTATACAGCGTTGGAGAATTGCGCCTGACGGTGCGCCCTTCAATACCCACGGCGGTTGCCATTTCATTACTGCTAAAACCTTGTTCCGGTATATGGCACATGGCACAAGAAAAGGTATTGTTAATTGATAGGCGGCGATCATAAAACAGTTTTTTCCCCAGTTTTATTTTTGCATCAGTAACCGGGTTGTTATTAGGTACAGGAACGGCTGGTAAACCTAATGGCGGTTTTTTTACTGTTTGAATAAGGTTTGTCGCTAGACCAGTTCGATCAGTTAATGCAATGGAGTGTGTTTGATAATCTTTCTGCGCATAAGCCGATTTATTATCCCCTGCTTGATAATGTGATGTTTTGTCAGGTTGTGTCGTTGCAGTCTCTTTTGATAACTGGGTATTGGGGGTGAGCAGCGTTTTAATATCATTAATCAAAGTATCAGCGTGTAAAAAAGACACACTGTAAATATTGCGTAGTTGTTTGTTTTTATCAATCAGGTAAACACGTAGGATGTGTGAAAAAGTACCTGTGTTGCGACCTTGTTCATCATATATCTTTTGAATGTTTTGTTTGTAGTGTTGCAATATGGGTTGTAACTGTTGTTCTGATCGAGTGGTTAAAAACTGCCAATCCAGTGTTGAATCCTGTAATCCTTCAGCATAATGCTTCATTGCTTTCGGGGTATCGTGTTCAGGATTGAAGCTCAAGGTTAATAGACGTAATTGCTTGGCCAGTTCAGGTTCTTTTTTTAGCCGTCTTTTAATTTTGTGAAAGACAGCTGTGGCCAGAGGGCAGCCGTTGATATCACTACAGGTCGAATAAATGAAACTGAGTAATACAATTTTATCGCCCATCAACTGGTGTAATTGAATGTTGTTGTTTTCTGTATTAACAACCTGGCCATCAGCAGCCTGACCCAGAGGCGGTAATTGGTAGCTTCCTGGTTTTGGCGCGGTAAAGGTTAATGGGCTATAGCCAGGTGCTAAAATTTGGGGTGAACTATCGGCATATACCTGATGATTGATTAGGGTAATTAATATTGCCAGCAATGGATAGGCTAGTTTGAGTATATGCATTAGTCTTATTGTCACTAAGTTAATAGGTAGCCTGGATGGAGCGCTAGAGGAATCCAGGGGAGGCATCATATTTTCCCGGATTCTGCTAACGCTCCATCCAGACTACGACCTGATGTATAAGGTATCTATTTTTGATTTTTAGCCATTAAACTCAAGGGTGCCGATTTATTGGCATAAAGAGAATATGCGCCAAAACGCATTTGATGAGCTCTGCCTAATTTTAGTTTGATAAAGTCAATAGAAAATTGTTCGCTGAGTTTTTTACCATCCCAATGGTAAAGTTTGAAATATTGTTCATTATCATCCGCTTTTTTATCCCAGTTTGCTAACAGAGACGAGGTGTAATACAAGCGTTTTCCATCCCAGCTTGAAGAAACCATGTTGACCTGAGCGCCAATTTTTTGTTCAAAAACCTGCGTTGGTTTAAAGGGATCAGATATATCAAACGCTCTGGTTTTACCATCCATAAAGGTATTGACCCAAAGCAGCTTGTCATCACTTTGTATGGATATATCAACGGGTAGAGGAATTTTGCTTGGGTCACCTATGTCAGTAACTTCTTTAGTTTGCCATTCACCTTGCTTATCTTGATAAATTAACCAGATTTTTGAAGTTAAAGCGGTGGTGGTAAAGCAATAGTTATGATTTGGATCCCATGCGCAGCGAATTTCCAATGGGGCTCCAGGTACATCAAATACTTTTTTGGGTTGGCGAGCATGTAAATCCCACTGCACAACCGTGTTACCAAAATGCTTCATTGCCTCAGCATCTTTTAACATTTTGCCAAAATCCATCATATAGTTGTTCCAGCCAGTAAATGACGAGGTGAACATAGCATTGCGTCTGGGTAGAACTCGCACATCATAACCGTAACCATCAGCGTACAAACCCGTTTTTATTGCGCCTTGCAGGTTGCTGTCAGTGGGTGTCCAGTGGGTGGTGATGTAGTCGCCTTCATTAGTATATTCAACCAGTGCGGTACGTCCACCGTGATCTTTGTTGTTAGATAGTCCGGTAATCATCATCCGACCAGGTAGGGCATAAGTGGTATGCGGGCCTACTATGCCACCACTTTTGGCAACAAAATCAGAGATGGTTTTTACTAATACGGGTTTAGCAGGATTGCTGTGAACATCAAAGATAAAGATTTTGTTGGTATCCAGTCCGCCAGCCCAGAGAAATTTTCTGTCATCGGTAAAGCCTGAGTGATGAGCCTCATTTCTTCCGCCTACAGAAACACTGTTAATGACTTTTCCATAAGTCGCTGATCCTGGCTTAACATCAACCGTGACTAATTTGTCCTGTTCATCTCCCAGACCTTGCATGCCTAAAGTCCAGACATAGACAAAATCTTCCTGCCCGGTGATTTTAGCCATGTAAGGTGATTGGCAGGTTTCGTCTGCATGCGTTGGAGTGGAAATTAATAAGATGGAGGCAGTAAAAGCACAGGCTTTCAGAAATTGTTGCCATGGATGGGGAGATTTTACAGGCTGACTGATCATGGTTCTTCCTCGGTTGGGTGTTTTTAGTTATCGATGATGGTAATGAATGGCTGGTTATACTCCAGTCGTTGGGTCAATGATGGTTTTGATTTCGGCAATGGAATTTGCTGGAAAGTTTCCTGATTCTGCATGTTGACGAATTGTGTCCTCATCCGGCGCAATATAAACGCAATAAATTTTGTTATCGGTAACAAAACTTTCCAGCCATTGTATTTGTGGACCCATTTCTTTCAAAATGCAACAGGACTTTTGTGATATTTGTTGAAGATCCTCCGCCGTTAGTTTGCCCGCGTTGGGAATTTCTCTCTCAATGATATATTTAGGCATATTATTGCTCTCGCTTTTATGTGACCGGTCGTCTTGTTTTCGGTCGTTAAGAATAGTTAATCAGCATATACTTTGAAACTATCACCAGGAAGTGTATGTCAGGCGAGGTTAAAGCCTCACTTCCAAGTTGTCGAAGTTATTTAATGCATATTCCTTAGGCTTTAAAATAATCCTCCAGCAAGGTCTGGTAAAACTCCTGTAAAGGCTGTACTGATTGTTCAATTTTCATGCGTAATAGTGCGCCCTGCCAGTTGTTCAGTAGTAAGTCAGCCATGCTTTTTGCTGAGCGGTCTTGGCGTACCGTGCCTTCTTGCTGGGCGCGCGCTAAAGCTGTCTGTTGCAGATCACTGTAACGTTCAACAGCTGTAATTAATGAGCGTCTGCATATTTCGCTGGTATCACCTATTTCTCCCATCAGATTACCTAACAGGCAGCCGCCTTTAAAATTTGATTGTGCAACTTCAGCAATTAACTCAGTATAGTAGCGTTTTAACGCTCCTAACCCATCAAGCTGTGGGGTTTGCAGATGATTAGTTAAGCGCTGAATAAAGGGTTCTATGTAGTGAGTAATGACTTCAGCACAATATTCTTCTTTACTACCAAAATAGTTATAAAAAGAACCTTTAGGGACGTTAACGGTTTCCAGGATTTCTTTAAGGCCTGTGCCGTGGTATCCCTGTTCGGTGAGCATTAATACACCTTGATCCAGTAGCTTTTTTCGTTTTAAATCTTTGTTTGTAGATTCTGACATGGTTTTAATATATGACCGGTCGTCTTAATTGTCAATGTAAAATTTATGATTTTGTATCTGGGATCTAATGAAATTTGATGTTAACTTGTTGTTTTTAAAGTGAAGGTAACCGGTCCATCATTGGTGAGTGATACTTTCATATCAGCACCAAACTGACCAAATTCGGTTGCTGGGTAGGTGTTTGAGGCGAGATCACAAAAATGCTGGAATAAAATACGCCCTTTTTCGGGTGTTGCTGCGGTAGAAAAGCTCGGACGATTACCACTTTGTGTGTTTGCCGCTAATGTGAATTGTGGAATAAGCAATAAGCCACCCTCAATATCACGCAGGCTTAAATTCATTTTATCGTTTTCATCAGCAAAAATACGATAGTTAAGTATGCGCTCTAATAAACGTTTAGCTTCTTTCTCTGTGTCTTCTTTTTCTATTGCAACCAAGGCCATAATGCCCTGATCAATTTTTCCTAGGGTGATATTGTCTACAACAACTTGGGCTTCGGTAACACGTTGAATAATTGTAAGCATAGAGAGTGGTATTTATGGATGAGCAGAGTAAGATGAATAATTATCGTCGGCTAATTTAACATTGATTATGAATTTTTTGTTATCCCTTTTATTGATATTTTCTTTTCCAGTTCAAGCAGAGGTTTTTCAGTGGCTTGATGATAATGGACAAAAACACTTTTCTGATAAACCGCATCAAGGCGCGCAAACATTACAGTTAAATGCGGGTTACAGCTATTACTCAGTAAAGAAAGTTTTTGATGGCGATACTATTTTATTAAGCAACGGTAATAGAGTGCGTTTTTTAGGTATCAATACGCCGGAAGTAGAAGGGCGGAATAAACTGGCTCAGGCTGGTGGTGATGAGGCAAAGCAGTGGCTGGTAAATCAATTAAAAGGCACAAAAGTGCGTCTGGAAAAAGATGTGGAAAAACAGGATAAATATGGGCGCTTGCTGGCGCATGTATTTACTGAGGCTAAAGAGCATCTTAATCTGCAATTAGTTGAAAAAGGCTTGGCTACAGTGAATGTATATCCGCCTAATTTAAAGTATACCGATGACTTGATTAAGGCACAGCAACAAGCAGAATTAAGTCAATTAGGTGTTTGGCGATATAAGGAATATGCACCTAAATCAGTAGAACAGATAAAGAGGGGGAGCTTTAAAGGCTGGCAAAGAGTAGTGGGGCGAGTGAAAAATATTCATCATACCCGTAAATACAGTTATTTAAATTTATCGGATAGTTTTGGCTTAAAAATAGACCGTAAAACAGCGGCATTATTTCCAAAGCTAGAGAGTTATATTGGTAAGCAGGTAGAGGCGAGGGGTTGGATTAATAAACGTAAAAAACAATACAGTATGTTTATTCGTCATCCTAGTGCATTTAAAAGGTATGAATAGTATTCATACCTTTTGGCCATTACCTGTGGTTTATTTAAGCAGCTCCGAGAATGGTTTAAGTGCAGCTGTGTTGTGTTGTTTGCAAACGGTTAACTCATAGGTTTTTCCATCAACAGTAATTGATGTATCTTCTAAAGTGGTTGTGCGTTTGCATCTTGTTCCTTTAGCCGTACTGGCTTGGCATTGACTACTATTATCTTTTAAATTAATACTATCGTTGCTGGTTTCTACGATAGTTTCTATTTTTGTGGCAGTGTCATCAGTGACTGTTTCTGCTTCGACCTGTTTTGTTGGTGTAGTATCTGCGGAGACTGCTTCTACTTCAGTCTGTTCTTTGGCAGCAGGGGTGTCAGATTGTTGTGAGGCAAACGGTTTGACGCAGTTTAGTTGTTTTCTAAAAATGAACATAATAGCGATAACAAGTAGTAATGGCCATATAGGTGGTAAAAAGCCAGAATCAGTTGTTTCAGCAGCCATGGCCATTCTAGAATTAAAGATAATGAATGTGGCGCTTAATAAAATGGAGATGCTTTTGGTTCTGCGCATTGTGATGCCTTTTTTTCTGTGGGTTAGGTTTATTTGCTTGTTTTTAAAGTGGTTATGCTAAAAATAGCATGTCTTAGGGAATTATTGAAATTTATTGTGAAAAAAGTTCTAAAGCCCCTGGCATAAAAAACTCACTGACCAGCATTTTATGTTTTTGAATCGCATAGACCGTCCGCCTTCCCCAGACTTTTTGTTCAACATCAACCTTTTGTATTAATGCAGGTGTCCATATTTTGTGCTGTACACAGCTAATATCTAATTCTAAGCGTTCTAGTTTAGGGTCAGAAAAAATGACTTCACCTAAGGGTCTAGTACCTAAATGCGATAAATTACGTTTGGCTATTTTTATGGTTTTTTCGGGCAGAATGGTTCTGGC
>DAOVVZ010000170.1:0-4631 GCA_030636915.1 Methylomarinum sp.
AGCAGAGGGTATTACTGATGGTGATGAAGTTATCACCAGTGCTTTTACTTTTATCGCTACAGCTGAAGCAATAAAATATGTGGGTGCAACGCCGGTATTTGTAGATATTGATACAAAAACATTCAATATTACGGTTGAAGCAATAGAAAAAGCCATTACCCCTAAAACAAAAGCGATTATGCCGGTACATTTGTTTGGTCAGCCTGCTGATTTAACAGGTATTAAAGCATTGTGTGATAAGCACAACTTAAAGTTGATAGAAGATTGTGCCCAATCATTTGGTGCAAGAATTAATGGTCAACAAACAGGTGCAATAGGTAATGCGGCTGGTTTTAGTTTTTTTCCTAGTAAAAACTTAGGTGCATTTGGTGATGGTGGTTTAGTTGTTACTAATTCAGATGAAACCGCTAAAAAATTAAAAATGCTACGCAATCATGGTTCTGACGTGCGTTATTACCATGATGTGATTGGTTACAACAGCCGTTTAGATGATATTCAGGCGGTTGTATTACGCGCTAAATTAAAGCGTATTGATCAATACAATCAAGCGCGCCGACATGCAGCACATTTATACTCAGAATTAATGGCAGATTTGCCTTTAACCACACCATTTGAAGATGGTTTGGGTGAACACGTTTATCATCAATACACTTTATTGTGTGATCGCAGAGATGAAGTGATACAAGCACTGCAAGATAAACAAATTGGCTGTGCAGTGTATTACCCCGTACCATTACATCAACAAAATGTCTTTAAAGAAGACTGTGCTGGTGTTTCATTACCTGTGACGGAATCAGTTGCCGCTAACTGTTTCTCTTTACCTATTTGTCCTTCTTTAGAAGACGATACCATTAGAGAAATTGTTGCTGTTATTCGTAGTGTATTAACAAAATAAATAGGTAGGATGGGCAAAGGCAACAGCCGAGCCTATCACTTATTGCCTTTCTTCATTGTCCATTTTAAAGGTCTCCTTCCTTGACTGAAAAATCCCCTACCATTATGTTTAGCGCTGGAGAATCCTCTGGCGACCAACATGCTGCACACATGTTTTTAGAAATCCAAAAGCAATTGCCTAGTGTAAAAGGACTCGGCATGGGTAGCAAAAAAATGCAGCAAGCAGGGATAGATATTCGTTTTGATTCCAGCGGTATTGCAGTGATTGGCCTGGTTGAAGTATTAAAGCACTATGGTGAAATACGTGCTGCTTTAAAGTTAATGCAGAATCTGATTGTTGCAGAAAGACCTGATTTATTGGTTTGTGTAGACTACAAAGAATTTAACTTGAAACTGGCGCGTTTTGCCAAAAAAAATGGCATTAAAGTATTGTTTTATGTCAGTCCTCAAGTCTGGGCATGGCGGCCGGGCAGGGTGCTTACTTATGGTAAAGCGATTGATATGATGGCGGTCATTTTTCCATTTGAAACAGCTTATTATGAAGCTGAGAATGTCCCAGTCAGGTACGTAGGTCACCCTTCGGTTGATAAGGTTCATCCTTTACGTAGTAAAGCTGAGGATATGATTCAGTTTTCTTTGCAGGCTAATAAGCCTGTTGTTGGTATTTTGCCGGGTAGCCGGGTTAATGAGATCAAACGCATGTTACCGGTGATGTTAGCTGCGGCTGAAAAGTTAACGCTATCGCATCAAGGTATTCAGTTTTTGCTACCTCAAGCCGATTCAATTAGCGATGAATTATTGCAGGAATACCTGAACAACAAATCAATTAATATTAATGTTATTAAGCATCAGCCTTATGATGTGATTCAATGTTGTGATGCCATTATGACGACATCGGGTACTGCATCTTTGGAAATTGTATTGTTACAGGTCCCCATGGTTATTGCTTATAAACTGTCTGCAATCACTTATTTTTTAGGTAAATATTTAGTCAATACAAAGTTTATTGGTTTGCCTAATATAGTTGCAGAAAAGAGCATCGTTAAAGAGTTAATCCAGCATGATGTGACTGTGGAAAAATTGGCAACGGAAGTCTCTAAAATTTTAGATGATGATAAATATAGAAAGATGATGTTAAGGGAACTGGCTGTGGTTAAAGATAAGCTGGGAACAGGTGGTGGCTCTAAAAATATGGCGGACTTGGCCTTGAAAATGTTACAAAACTAGGTCAGCGCTATTTAAAAATCAAATCAGTCTGCGTGTCTAGCAGGTGTTCACCTAATGTGTCATTAGTTTTCTCAAGCTTGAGGCCATAGTCATGGTATATATGGTGTTGGTAATGTTTGAATTGAGAGTCTATTTTCATGACTTTCTCATCTTTTAGGGTGAAAACCAGATTGTATTGCTTTTTTGGATTAAGCGGAGAAAAAGTTAAAATTCGAATGCAACGCATATTTAAAAAACGGTATTTTGCTTCTATCTTCTTTCCAGACTCAATTAAATGTACGCTTTTTAGTGGATTGTCTTTATTTTTTAGGCGGCTTTTTTCAATGTTAAAATTGTGATTACTTAAATAATGGTTAATTTCTTTTTTCCGTACTATTTTTGCTTTTAGCTTAAATTCATGTCCATTATCAAATTGTAAAACTAAAGTGAGTTTAATATTGGTTTCAAATTTTGTTTTTGTAAAAAGCTGAACACCAGCAGAACTAATATCAATTAATTTGCAAGCAATAGGTTCCTGCAGACTTAAAAAGCTCACTGGAATGATATATGCCTTAATATCGTCTCTAACGAAGCGAGTATGCTTTCGTTGATTATTGAATTGATCTTTGGCTAGTTGACCCATTTTTGCTTTGAAATAGTTGAGTTGAATGAATTTTTAAGAATTCAGGGAATTCAAAAAGGAGTAAACAATGATGACTCATAACATGTGTTTTTTTAGAATGATAAAAAGGATAGGTGCAGTGACTTTTTCGGAGCTATAAATCGTCTGATGTGTATATTGCTCTGCATCTAGCAATAAAAGCCATTGTTTGATTTGTGCTACTTCTGTTTCTCCCCCAGAATGTCCTGGGTAGGCAGTAATCGTAAGAATGCCGTCTGCTGCTAATAAAGACAGTGATGTATTAATTGCAACAAGTGTTGCATCTGCCTGAGTAATCACGGATTTATCACTA
Source organism: Methylomarinum sp. (assembly GCA_030636915.1). Taxonomy (GTDB): domain Bacteria; phylum Pseudomonadota; class Gammaproteobacteria; order Methylococcales; family Methylomonadaceae; genus QPIN01. The sequence continues at coordinate 3,075 of DAOVVZ010000170.1, forward strand.
CCAGGAAGATAGCCTAGATTAAACATAATGGTCTTTATTTTACCTTGCTGTTGCATAGGTATGTGTTGTTCCATTTTGCTATGACTGTCGCGAATTAACTTAATATTGCTGACAATACCTTCACTTTCTAGTTTTAGTTGAGTCGTTTCTATCGCCTGTTGTTGAATATCAAAGCCGAATACCGTCCCTTGTTTACCCACTTGCTTGGTAAGAAAAGTACAATCATGACCATTACCTACTGTCGCATCAATAGCAATATCGCCGCTGATTAAGTGTTCTTTGATAATATTATGTGCTTGTGCTGTTAGCGAGACGCGCTGATTCATATTTGTTGGAAAGAGTTAAGGGTTATCGACCCTAGAAGTATAGCGCAGTATGTCACTGGCGATAGGAATAGGGCTGTTATTTAAAAGATTATCTACAAAACGCTGGCAATACCACGGAATTTGTAAACTACCTTTAGCACCGAAACCATTAAAAATAGAAAGATTGTTGTGGTTAGGGTGATGACCAATAAAAGGCTGTTTATCTTGAGTTGTGGGTCTAATACCTGCTTGTTGATTAAGGATGCAGTCAATTGATAAATCAGGGTAAACGCCCTTTAGCGAATTAAACAGAGTTTCTTTTGCTTCTAATGTGGGGGAGGTATTTAGGTTAACCCTATCAAAAGTGGCACCTGTACGAAATTGATAAGCATCTAACGGGATAAACCAGTGACCATAATTAAGAATGTTTTGTTGTATCTTCTGAGTGCTGGTCGCGGTAATAATTTCACCCTTAACTGGCTGAAAAGGTAGATGTGTAAACCAGGGGTTATTGTTGGCATGGTGACCTTCGCAAAAAATGACTTGTTTAGGCTTAATATTTTGCCATTGTAATAACGGACTTAGCATGATTTCATCATAATGTAGCTCAGTGGTTTGGTAGGCATTGATCGAAATAAAGTAGTTCTTTAGCGCCGTTAATAAAGCTTGTGTTAATAAATAGCCTGTTTGTTGTTGTTTTAAAATACCATGAGTTGAATGTATTTGTGAGTTAGTCGGGATTATTTCAGATAAATAGTCTTGGTACTCGGGCTGCTGTTGCCTTTTTTGGCAGGCTGATAACTCTTTATCGTTACGCAATAAGCGTAGCATGGTTTTTTCTATATAGAAGTCTTTTTGAAAGTAGAGCGATAGTTGTTGGTAATAATGGCGCGCACTTGGTAAAAGTTGGTCAACATCTGTTGATTTAACAAAGCGCATCCCGGTGACTGGGTTGATAAGTCCAGCTGCTACCAGTGATGCATTTTCCTTACCATTATCAATGACGAGTACTTTTTGTTGACGCTGGATAAGCTCCCAAGCCAATAAGCTACCTGCTAATCCTTGTCCGATAATTAAGTAGTCTATTTGCATGGTTGTACGGGAGACAATGGGTGTATTGAAGGAAAAAGTAGTAAAGCTGCCAATTGTAGAGCGAACTTCAGTCCGCTCTACACCTAGGAGGCTGTCCGAGAATAGAGAACCTACTACGGAAAAATCCCTTTTGGCCATTTTTTCCGAACATTTTCGTTAA
>DAOVVZ010000361.1:0-3074 GCA_030636915.1 Methylomarinum sp.
ATAAAGGCTTCATCAATAATTAAGCAGCCACCATGCCGTACTAATTGCGTATGCCAACAGAGTAATTGTTGTTTACTAAAACATTGTCCTGTTGGGTTGTTAGGGTTGATTAAAATCAAAACATCCAACAAAGGTAATTGTGAATGGATAGTTTCTACCGATAACTCAATCACATCATGCCCCGCTTTTTTCCAGCTATGGGCATGTTCGGCATAAGCAGGGGTTAATACGCCGACTTTAGATTTTCTGCGTAATAAAGGTAAGGACTGTATAGCTGCTTGAGAGCCTGCAACAGGCAAAATAGAATGGCATTGGTAATACTGCCGAGCTGCAATAAGCAATTCATCGGCAGATTCTGGCAAACGTTGCCAACATTCAGCGGGAATAGCAGGAATTGGCCAGCCATTAGGGTTAATGCCTGTGGATAAATCTAGCCATTGATCTCTGGGAATATTGTATTTTTTAGCTGCATCAATTAAATGCCCTCCATGCTCAAGCAAGGGTTTCTCCTAAAATTAAAACAAAAATCCATAAATAAAGACTGGATGTGACTAAGCTATTAGCTCTTTTAATGGACTGGTTATCAGAGGGCTGATCTGTACCAAAAAAGATTTTGGCTTTTAATTTTCCGTGATACCAGGCAGGCCCGCCTAATTGCAAATTAAGCGCCCCCGCACCAGATGTCATCACTGGCCCAGCATTAGGGCTGTCCAATAAATGCGCTTGATTTTTCCAGCAATGTATCGCTAATCTGGTTTGGCCTAATAAAGCATAACTTAAAGCAGTAAGACGTGCCGGAACCCAGTTTAAAACATCATCAAAACGTGCCGCTGCCCAGCCAAAATATAAATAACGTGGATTTTTATAACCCCACATCGCATCCAATGTATTACTTAGTCTATATAAAATAGCACCGGCAGGGCCCGCAATAATAAACCAGAAAACAGGCGCAAATACGGCATCCGCCCCATTTTCTAAAACAGACTCAATGGTGGCTTTGCGTACATCTTCTTCGTTCATCTTCTCAGTCTGGCGACTGACGATCCAGCCAACACGTGTTTGTGCCAAGGCTAAATTATTTAACTCAAGAGCTGTTAATACGTTAGTCGCATGTTGTTTCAAGCTATTGGCTGCAATACAGAAATAAAGAACGATTGGTGAAATAATTAAATTAACTAAATCCCATTGGCTTAATAGATATATTAAGCCAGTCATGGGTGAAACCATAATGATTAAGGCAATCATTCCAAAGATTCTTTGTGCCAAGACTGAAGAGTCTGTATGACTTAGTTTTTTCTCAATGCGGTGGGCTAAATCGCCAAAGAAGACTAATGGATGGTATTTCTGGGGTTCTCCTAGCCAGTGATCTAGTAGAACGGCTAAAATAAGGGTCAAACTCATGCAGTGATTCGTAGGTTGGGTGAGCGATAGCGTAACCCGACAAAACCTTGGGAACTGTGAAAAACGCTTAAACAAACCTCATTATACGAATTTAACTCAATTTATTCTTTCTCTTTCTCAATGCAATCAACAAAAAACAATATAAAAACTCTGATGGTACAAGGCACCACCTCAGATGCCGGTAAAAGCGCCTTAGTTACGGCTTTATGTCGCTATTATTATCGAAAAGGCTTAAAAGTCGTACCATTTAAACCGCAAAACATGGCATTAAACAGTGCGGTGACAGTTGATGGTGGAGAAATAGGCAGGGCGCAGGCTGTGCAAGCTATTGCCTGTGGTTTAGAGCCTCATACCGATATGAATCCGATATTGTTAAAGCCTAATTCGGACAAAACAGCGCAAGTGATTATCCATGGTAAAGCCAAAGATAATCTTTCGGCAAAAAAATATCATCATTTTAAAAAACAAGCCATGCAGGCTGTGTTGGAATCACATCAACGACTGCTAGCAAATTATCAGATGGTGGTGGTCGAGGGAGCAGGCAGTCCGGCTGAAATAAACCTACGTGAAGGTGATATAGCCAATATGGGCTTTGCTGAAGAGGCGGATTGTCCAGTGATTTTAATTGCAGATATCGATAAAGGCGGGGTATTTGCACATATTGTCGGGACTTTAGCATTACTCTCAGAAAGCGAACAAAATAGAATCATTGGTTTTGTGATCAACCGCTTTCGGGGTGATATGGCATTATTGCAACCCGGTATCGATTGGTTGGAAAACAGGACAGGCAAACCGGTGCTCGCGGTGCTACCCTATTTACATGATTTTTATTTAGATGCCGAAGATTCAGTGGCAATTAATCAGCAGCAAAAGCATAAAAAGACACAATTTAATATTGTTATTCCCTTGTTTCCAAGAACCAGTAATCATACCGATTTTGATCCGTTACGCTTAAACCCTGGGCTTAGCGTTAAATATGTTAAAGACCCAAAAGAATGTGATGAGGCCGACTTAATCATTTTACCCGGCAGTAAATCGGTAAGAGATGATTTAAATTGGCTTAAAACGATGGGCTGGGAAAGCGTTATCAACAAACATTTGCGATATGGTGGACGGCTAATGGGGGTCTGCGGTGGTTATCAAATGTTGGGTAAAGCCATTCATGACCCAGAGGGCATAGAAGGTCAGTCAGGCTCAATAAATGGACTAGGCTTTTTGGATATAGAAACCACATTGCAAACAGAAAAATGTTTACAGAGAGTCAGTGGTGTTTTGTCAGCAGATAATACCGCGGTATCTGGTTACGAAATACATGCGGGTATAACCCAGGGGCAAGCATTAAAAAAACCAGTCATGACATTGGCAGGAAACCCCGATGGTGCAATTTGAGTCGATTATAAGAAGGTTGTGACATAATTACACTGACTGTTTTAGTTGCCAGCCGCCTGTAACAGTTTATTGAGCTGGGCAGGGTATAAAAATCAACAGGCCATCAATTTAGATGAAGTACGAGAAGCAGGGATTAATTTAATCACCGATGCCTTGGAAGAAAACCTGGATGTTAAAGCATTACGCCAGGCCTTGGATATATTTTGGGGTGATAAGGAAAGTGAGTGAATATTGTTTTTACTATTTATTATAAAGACGCCAAAGTAATCAATTTTTTCATCAAA
>DAOVVZ010000318.1:0-3418 GCA_030636915.1 Methylomarinum sp.
AGAACTTGTTTTTAGCGATAAAGCGAATTATTCAAAAGTTGCAAAAAATATTGAAATTAAGAAATTAGAAGTGTTTCAGCCACGTAAAAGAGAAACTGTATTAGCACTTCCATCAGGCACAGTCGATATAACCGGTTTGGAGGGTGGGCGATTGCCATATACACAGTTAGGTGCAGTAAAATTAACAGATGCACTTGATTATGTTAATTATCAGGTTTCTTTTACAGGCAAAGCTATATCTGAACTGCACGACTTTGATTTACAAATTCCTGAGCAACATTTGCCATGGATAACAAAAATTAAACAACAGTTAAAATTAGAAAATAAATCGCCTGCTGTTATTGCACACACTATTAAACAGTTTTTTCAGCACAATTATTATTACACTTTGTTTTTAGGTAAAGAATCTAATGCTGATAGAGCACTGGAAATGTTTATGCTTAAACGTAAAGCAGGGCACTGTGAATACTTTGCCGTAGCGAGTACGTTGCTATTAAGAAGTTATGGTATACCTGCACGATTAGCAAATGGTTATGCCATGCAAGAGTTTAATGCACTAGAGCAGCTGTATATAGTCCGTCGCCGCCACGCACATGCTTGGTCAATTGCTTATATAGATGGTATTTGGCAAGAAGTCGATTCAACGCCACCTCCGTGGTTCGATATTGAAGAAGAACAAGCGCATTTATGGCAGCCTGTTTATGATGTGTTTTCCTCAATCTATTTTAACTATAAACAATGGCGATATCAGCAACAATTTGCGACTAAACAGTCTGATGATAAAGTGGTCTTATTAAGTATTGCAGCCATATTGTTACTGGTTTTAATATGGCGACTAATTATTTCGCGTAATCAGCTGTTAAAACTGCAAACTAAGACAGATGAAGGGCCGGATTATTTTGATTTACCAGGAAAAGATTCTGAGTTGTATTTAATTGAACAAGCATTGTCAGGGACGGGTAATGCGCGTCTAGCTAATGAATCAATGACAGACTGGGCAAAGCGCATTAACAATAGAGAATTGCTGGTAATTAGCAAAATGCATTATCAGTATCGCTTTGATAATAGCCGATTTAGTGTTGCAGATAGGCAAAAACTAAAGCAGGAGGTACAGCAGTGGTTGAGGGAGTTTACATAAACATAGAAATAAAAAAAGTCTAAAACAAGAGGATTTTACACTTTACATCACTGTTCTGGTTTAATGGGATAGGATACTTCTGATAATGATAGAAAATTACTCAGTTAATAGCGAGATTAATAACCACTCCAAATGGTCAAATCTGGTAACGTTTGGACAGTCGTGTATACAGTCCGACCATGACCTTTGAAAAGGCACGTTCTTAACAATAAATGTATCAAGATAATATTAGTGTTCTGATGTTTCCTGCTAATGGATAGTATTATGCAATGCGAAGCTGTGGAGGATTCACTTTGCAAATTAGCCAATAGGGTTAGACAAAAATAGGGGATGCTTTAATTGTCTTGTATTCAGAAGGTTGATCGTGCAATTTCAATGTTCAGGTCCAGTCTTTTGTATGGAAATAAAGATGAAAAAGAGTGCAAAAGAATAGCCTGTATCTATCTGCATAGATAATGGAGCTTGTAAATGTATAAAAAATGAGAATGACAGCTATTCTGAACAAAGGGGAGAGTGTTAAACCTGGATTCAGATAAGTTGTAGTAGCTCAAACTTGATCGGGCAGATTCACAAATTGGTTTTTATTCATGCTGACAATATGTAAAAGAACCAAAATTATCATTTCTTATTGTCTCAAAACAGCCATAAGCAGACGATTGGTGAAAATTATTTTATCTGGCTGGGCTATACTTAAACTTGCAAGTTATCATTCATAATTTCATGTTTCCATAATCACAGTATGGCATTAATCATAAAGACCCCCCTAATTAGGCAGTTTCTCAGAATTTTTATTTTATGGTTAATTCCATTGAGTGGATTGTTTGGCTATGTCTTCTTTGTTGAATATAGCAAAATACTCAATAGCTTGAAGAATAAAGAAAGCATCAATGTTATTTTGGGTCAACGTGCTGTCAAAGATTTATTGTTTGAAAGAATCTCAGACCTTTCCACTATCACCAAACTACTTAAGCTACATACAGAAAATGAACTCTATGCCAGTGATTCTGACCATATTACAGATGAGTTATTGGCATTTTCTAAAATCAAAGGTGTTTATGACCAAATTCGTTTACTTGATATGTCAGGTCAGGAATTAATACGGATTAATATGAAAAAAGGTAATCCTTTTATAACACCTATTCATCAATTACAAGATAAAAGCAAACGTTATTACTTTCAAGAAACAGTGAGCTTGTCTGAGGGAGAAATTTTTATTTCACCACTGGATTTAAATGTTGAGCATGGTGAAATTGAACAGCCCTTAAAGCCCATGATACGGCTGGGTACGCCCCTGTACAATCAACAAGGAAAAAAGAGTGGCATCCTCTTATTAAATTATCTGGCGCAGAACTTATTGGATAAATTATCGAAATCAACGCCTGAAGCCCAACAACTTTCTTTATTAAATGCTAAAGGCTATTGGTTGATGCATCAAGATAGCAAGCGCGTTTGGGGGTTTATGTATAGTAATGAGCAACGGTTCCAGAATTATCATCAGGAAGCGTGGCATCAAGTAAGGCATCAGGATGCAGGACAGATAGAAACTGATAAAGGTGTAATTACTTTTGAAACCATTTATCCTCTTAATATGCTAACTGATAGTCATCAGGATATTCATCACACTGTTAAACCTGACGAAAAAATTGAACAAGAATATGTCTGGAAAATCGTATCATTTCTGGCTAATGAAAAACTACTGAAAGTTAAACAAGATATCTTAATTAGATTTTTATACATTGCATTACCTCTATTGTGTTTTTTAATTGTCATTAGTTGGCGTTTAGCACACTATCGTTTAAAACATCAACTGGCAAAGCAGGCATTAAAACAATCATTCCAGCAATTAGAACAAAAAGTTGAAGAACGTACTAAGAAATTACAACAAGAAGTAGAGTTCAGGAAACAAGCAGAAGAACGTATGCGGCATATGGCAACTTTTGATGCATTAACAGGCATACCAAATCGAGCATTATTTAATGACCGGATAATGACGGTGATGGCTATGAACAGGCGGCATCAATCAAGCTCATCATTACTATTTATTGATTTAGATGGATTTAAAGAAATAAATGATGCACATGGTCATGAAACGGGTGACCAGCTATTAAAACAAGTGAGTCAACGTATGAATCACATGACTAGAGATAGCGATACCGTGGGGCGCTATGGTGGGGATGAGTTTGTCGTGTTATTACATGAAATTAACTCAGTCAATGATGCTGTTTTTGTAGCTAAAGAAATTATTCAAACAATATCAGAAGAGTTTTTATTAGGGGATAT
>DAOVVZ010000389.1:0-2907 GCA_030636915.1 Methylomarinum sp.
AGGAATCTTTACAGATATTACTCAGAGTAAAAAGCAACAAGAATCACTTGCACAAATGGCACATTATGATCTGCTAACCCAGCTGCCTAACCGGACACTTCTCGCCGACCGTTTTACTCAAGCTCTTGCGCACTGTAATCGCAAACAAAACATACTTGCTGTCTGCTTCCTTGATCTGGATGAATTTAAGCCCATCAATGACCGTTATGGGCATGAAATTGGTGATAAATTGCTTATTGAAGTTGCAAGACGCCTTAAGACGATTATAAGATATGAAGATACTGTTTCGCGGCAAGGGGGTGATGAATTTGTTTTATTATTAGGTGATATAGAGTCATTCCCCCACTGCGAACAAATGTTAAAGCGCATTATTAATTCCGTTGAAAAACCTTATTTAATAGATGATCAATCACTTGTTATTGGCGCATCAATTGGCGTAACCTTATACCCAGCAGATAATTCAGATTCCGATGCCTTGTTAAGACATGCAGATCAAGCCATGTATGAAGCAAAGTTGGCGGGAAGGAATCGTTACCATCTATTTAATACAGAACAGGACCAACGCAGTATTAAAAAAAATATTCGACTTAATGAAATACATAATGCATTAGAAAATAATGAAATGCGCCTGTATTATCAGCCTAAAGTTAATATGGCTACTGGAAAAGTCTTTGGTGTAGAAGCATTAATTCGTTGGCAAGATCCAGAGAAAGGTTTAATTCCACCACTTGATTTTTTACCTATCATTAATGGAACAGAATTAGAAATTTCAGTTGGTAATTGGGTTATTAACAATGCATTGCAGCAACTTGATAAATGGAAATCACAAGGTATAGATCTTGAGGTTAGCGTCAATATATCTTCTTACCATTTGCAATCACCCTCCTTTATTGTTGACTTTGAAAAACAAATGTCCTTATATCCAAAGGTACATTCAAAAAATTTACAACTGGAAATATTAGAAAGTAGTGCATTAGGAGATCTTCAATCAATTAGCACCATCATACAAACATGTATTGAAGCTTTAGGTATCAATATCGCGCTAGATGATTTTGGAACAGGATACTCATCATTAACTCATCTGAGAAACTTACCTGCTAAAACAGTTAAAATTGATCAAGCATTTGTAAGAGATGTACTCGACGATCCAAATGATCATGTCATTATTGATGGTGTTATAGGGCTAGCTAATTCCTTTAATCGTGAAGTGATTGCAGAAGGTGTAAAAACCACAGAGCATGGCTTAATGTTACTTGTGATGGGCTGCAATGAAGCACAGGGCTATGGTATTGCTCGACCTATGCCTGCACTAGATTTTCAAGATTGGCTAACTGATTATACGCCCAACCAACAATGGCTAACCTATGCAAACAAATCTAGATCGGTAAAAGAAAAGAAAATAAAGTTATTCAAATTAACGTTGGCTCAATGGGTGAAACATTTTGAAAATAATATTAATGCTGAACCTAGCACCGATAGTCAATGGCCTATATTGATAAGAACAAAATGTCATTGTGGTATTTGGATTAAACGCGCAAGACAAGAACAGCTCTTTGACGGAAACTGGTTAATAAAATTAGGCCATGCACATAACGTTATGCATGATATAGCAGATGATTTATTCAAAAAATATCATGAAGGTGATATTCAAAATGCAAGAGATGAGCTTAAAGATATTAATCAAGCGGTAAATAATTTAATTAGTGTGTTGGGGCAATCTGGATAAAAGAAAGCTGTATATCTGTAATCATTTATTCTGACTGGCTGGTTTTGGCTGATAAGAGCCTGTTTAAATTGCTATGAAAGAAGTAGTTAAAGGCATAAAGCAATGCTTAATAAAGTGTAAAACAAGTGCTTATCGACCTAAATATATACTTCGCCACGTTAATCTAAGAGTACTCAGGAAAGATACTTAACCAAAAAACACCCCGTTGTTACTCTAAAAGTAACAACGGGGTAAGATAATGATAGATATATGGATAGTAGGGATTAAGCTGCTGACTCTAAAAAACCTTGAACAGCAGTAGAAGACGCAGCACGCAAGGCATCATTAGCTAAATGCGCATAACGCTGCGTAGTAACAGGACTGGCATGACCCAGTAATTTTTGTACCGCATAAAGTGAAGCACCCGAACGAACACAAGCAGAAGCAAAAGAATGACGGATATCATGTATTCTTGCATACTCAACACCGGCTGTTTTTAATATGCGGCACCAGGCTTTTCTAGGATTATTTAAAGGCTTACTACTATCTTTACCTGGAAACACCCAAGGTGAATCAATATCGGCTGACTTTACTTGGTTCAATATGTTGACTGCTTCATCATTCAAAGGAACAAATCGACTACGTCCCGCTTTAGCACGGTAGGTTGGGCTGACAAAAGGAAGCCCAACCTACCGTGCTTATGAGTTATCAATCCCTCTCTTTAACCCAGATTTTTCCAGCTGGGCTCATCGCTAATTCCCAATCTTCTCCATCACCTTCGACATCAATTTCATATTCAACACGTCCATCCGGATGACTAATTTTTTCTGCCTTCTCAATACTTAGTTTTTTAAAAGTTTGTTTGAGTGTTTTTATAATAGGCTGGGGGATTTCTGAAATTTCAATTTCTTCTTCATGGCCAAAATGGTGGCCTTGAGCATCAAATAACGTTTCGTGTTTCTTGCCGTTAGTTTTAAATTTAACTTCATAAAGCACCATACCAAAATGCAGTTCTTTATCGACTTCGATTTTTTTTGCATCAGGATGCTCTATTTTCATGCTTTTGATAACAGCTTCTGGCACGTCAGAAAATTTGAGATTGCTGGCCTGTGCTGAAAAAACCGGTAAAACAAGCATTGCAATTAATGATGAGATTATTTTTTTATTCATATTTGTTTTATTTTCACTGTAAATGATGATGG
>DAOVVZ010000026.1:0-8669 GCA_030636915.1 Methylomarinum sp.
CCCGTTCCAGTTGTAATGAAGAAGTGTATTATGTGTCATGCAAACTTCGAAGGAAATAATGGCAATATAGGTACTTTGTCTTATATCGTACCAGTTATTGAATAATTGATCTTTCATTAGAAATCAAGCTATAGCTAAATTCCTGATAATTATCCCCCAAATTCTGAAGAGTCTCAGGGGGATAACTAATCCTAAAGAGGTATTAATTATCTGATGAATAGTTAATTAATTTTACTTCATACTTTAAATACCGACCATCTAAGTCGTAGCGTTTTACTGATAAGGGAAATGTAATGGTTGGAGAAAGGCAGGCTTCAGCCATTAATGTTTTTCCTGCTTTAAGCTGAACCTGAAAACCTTTAATATCGGCAACTTCACACTCATCTATCACTTCAATCATAAAAACGGCCAGCATTTCTAGCTGAACAGCTCGTTTAAATCCAATTTCCCAGTGAAAATAATCAATCTTTGGCCACCAACTCATCAGAATAGTATTTAAAAAGGGAATGGTGACTTTTTCAGTTAAGAGTGCGGCTTTGGATGAAGCCAAAATATTGTCAGCTGATGCGATCACCTGTTTCGACAAAACAATTATCTCTCCCTGATTAACTTCCCATAACGCTTGTAATTTTTTTTGCGTGTCTTGCTTAACCATGAGACTTAAGAAAGTAGGTTTTTTGTCAGGTGCAGTTGAATGGTATTTAAAAAAATCCCCAGTTTTTAATAAAATGGGTTGCCATTTATTAGGCCTATGAACGGGAGCTGTTTCTGACTTAATAATAGTGTCGCTACATCCAGTGACCGATAAAGCAAGTAAAAGAAACAAATAGCACGATATATTTTTCACTTAATATTTTTCCATATAAAAAAGCCACCTTATTAATCAATAAGGTGGCTGTAATAATTATGCTTTCCTTAATGGGAACGCTTAACTAAATTAATATCACTGCCAAGGCGCAGGAAGTGGATTTGCCGCTATACCATTACCCCCTGTAAGAGAAACTCCAAAAAGTGATACATTTTGTGGAACATCGGGTACATTTAATGGTACATCGCCAGCATGAGAAGGAAGAGAGCCATCATCTGGCAAGTCTATAACAGAAACATAGTTTTCTTTCTTGTGAGTCACATAAGCGTAATAGCCACTGTCATCAGCTTTACGAGAAAAAGTAGCGCCATGAGCTCCTTTACCAGTATTAAATGATGCCACAATAACATTAGTAGCAGTATCAATAACGACTGTAGGTCCACCAGGAACTACAACATATTTATCATCTGGAGAAACTGGAGCTTGTACAGGGCAACCACCAATAGAAAGCGTGTCCATTAATACTGGAATTGCTTCTAAGTTATAAATAGAAACTGAACCTTCTAAACAGTTACCTGCATAGCCTCTAGTACCAGTTGAGTTAACGCCAGCACCTAATGGATAAAGCCCTGCATCTATTGTAATAATCTCTTCTTTTCTATCAGGGTCAATAAAGCTAACCGTATTATCCAAAGAATTTGAAGTCATTATAATAGCTGAACCGTCATCAGAATTACCACCATACCAAATCCCATGAGGTCCATTACCACTGACTGGAATTTGTTGCGTTAAACGCATGTTTCTTTGATTAAACATCTGCACATAATTGGAGCCTTCAATTGAAACATAAAAATCATCACCTGCATGGTCACTGGTTATATGAGCTGGAGCTGCCCCTGCAATATAGTTAGCAGTCACTTCCTTAGTGTCAGCATCAATTTCGGTCAAATAATTATCAAACCAGTTGGTAATAACAGCCGAGCCACCATTCGATTTAAACCAGATATTATGCGGATTATTTCCCACTTCGATTTCATTAATGACATCCCAAGTTCTTGTATCAATGACTTGAATAACACCATCTTGTCCTCTTGATGTTGTATTGGTACTTGCCCTGTCTTGAAATTGTGCTTCGACCCATATTTCACCAACTCCACCTACGATAGGTAATGATTGTGGCGTAGTGAGAGTAACTGTAGGAGGTGTAACCTTTTCATCAACAAAAATTTGCCCTCTCATATAAGGATGTATTTTACATAAAAAAGTGTAAACACCTGGTTCGTTAAAAGTACGGTAATAAACACCATTAGGGCCTAATAAACCAGAGTCACTTCCTTTGAGTACACCAAGATCAAGGTCATCATTTTCAATGCCACGATCTATGGTTTCGTCTTCATAACCACGATCTGCAACAAATTCAAATTGAGTTACAGGGTGATAAGTGCTACCTATATTCTCAAATTTAACAGTCTCGCCCACAATAATTTCTAGCTGCATTTTGTCATACCAAGGGTCTTCATCTTTTATCTTAACGACATTCTTTGGATCTACTTCTGGCGCAGGGACAAATGAACCTGGTAAGGTATTTATATAAGTAGCAAGTGCATCTAATTCATCATCACTAATTTCTTGATGAGCAAAAGAAGGCATTTCTGGCTGTCGTCCTTCACGAACCCATTTTTTTATTGATCTAGTTGAACGCCCTGCAATTTTAAAAGCCCGCTGACTTGGATCTATCCATGAAGTTCCACCTTGCCCTTTATCACCATGACAAGAAGCACAATTTGCCCGCATGATCTGTTCGGGTGGCTTTGCATTACTTATCGCAGGCAGTATTCCTATAGTCGAAAGAATAGCTATCGAAATAACTTTTGTTTTATTCATCATATTTCCCCTCATAAAATACAAGAAACAGAACGCATTTTTAATGTGGACTGAATTAGAATTTTCAGCTTATCAGATATATTTACAGCAGAGTAGTGTGCTAAGGCACTAGTTTTTAGGCATTCTTTAATACATACACAGACTATAAGGAGTTTTCATAGCAACCCCTATTAAAACTTTATTAACTAATTTATTGATAAAGTTGATATTAATAGTAAAGATATCTATTTTTAGCTTGTATATCGAATCTAAGAGAGTCGTCTGAGTGAAGAAAAAAAATACATTTATGTAATCAATTGATTACATATTAATTTATTTTTGGATAATTTTTCGGCAATCATTGCCATTTTCCCATACTAAATTAGCCTGTAAATTTAACAAGGTGACGAAGAAAACGAATTTAAAATTAGATTATTCCCTGCTTATACAGATAGCCCATCCAAGAAGAACCTAAGTACTTTATAGGAATAGGTTTCTAACAAGAATCTTGAGCTTCTCTAACCTAAAGCCTTAAAATACTATAATTCTATGGTGCTGAATGAGCTATCCGTATAAACAAGAAAAAAACATAGTTATCTCAGTCGTGTAATTTTTCTGCTTTAAAACAGAAAACAACATTAAATCAAAGCAGCTTATCAATATCTACTATATCCACTGCTTTGTCAGCATCATCCCAAAAAGTCCCCAAACCGCTAATAGGTGTTCGTTTTCCCATTGCATCTGTCCACATATGGTCTGATATTGCTTGTAACTGAATACTTGCTACTTTATCCAGAAAAATAAAATCAGGATGCGTTTCTATATTTATTCGTGTTTCAACATTATCACGAATTATATTTTTAACACTCTCGCTATCCCCCCTGCCAATATGTATTTTTGCGGCAACAACCTGAGCTATTCTCATACCTTGCTTTAAACCTGTTTTTACTGCCTCATCCAAAACAACCAGGGGAATAATTTCATCTGGTTTATAGCTAGGGAAACTCACCCAAATCGCAGCCTGAATGGCATTTGGCATTCCCCACCATTTTTCATTATCTAAACAGCTAGCCCCTCTGCCCACTTTAAGACTAATATCTAAAGGAACATTTGCGCCACCTTCAGATGCCAAATCATTCATCACCGCTTGTAACCCATCCATCAAGCCAATTAACCAGTAAAATTCATCATTCCAGCTTTCCAGTAGTGGGCAATCATTTCCATAGGTTTCAGGAAACGCCTTTTGAAGATTTAAATAGCCTTTAAGTTGCCGACGAGCGGCTAAGTTAAGGTGCCTTTTTTGTAAAATTCTGGCATCCTGTGCTTCTATTGTATTCTTACTATGAATAGCTCGTATATATCTTAACTCCTCTTCCCAGGCTCTAAACTCGGCGCAACTACCCGACAAGAAATTAAACATTACCGCAAGCTTGTAGGGTGATGCATTAATCTGAGCCAGACTCGGAATCAATAATGTTAATGATTCGGCCATGATACAACCCATTCCAACATCATCTTTTTTTAAAACATAGGGAACAGCTTTATCTTCAATAAATCCCACTAAAATCTTTCCCGTATTTTTCACTACCAGTGTTGCAGCAACAAAAAACAAAACAAAAGAAATTAATAAAAATACCGTCCAGTGAAATAACTTTTTCTTGAACGTGGTTTTCATAATTCAGCACCCCGTCAAACTTTACTCTTTATCAACTACTGTGCATTCAGATCGCTGCGGGTCTTTTTTACAGCGAACCATACGCATCAGCGTCAGCATTTTACTGTCATATATCCCTTTATCTCGAAGTCTAAGCCTAGTTTTCCTGTACATTTCATGATATCGGTCATAGTTTTTATCAGAGATATTTATCCACCATTGAGGTCCTATTCTATCTTCATAATTTTTAGCTCTAGCCACAGCCTCATCAAACTGACTCAATGCAAATTCACGCGATACTTTGCCAAAAGATTCTGGAAACTTAGTTTTTCGGATCATAATTTGTAAGGTTAGCTGTGCTAGAGAAAATCGAACCACACCACCTTTTTCGGCCATTCCTTTATATAATTCCATTGCCTCATAAACGACTGCTGGACCATAAGTGACATCAACCAACCCTGCATTAAACTTGCTATACATTTCAGCTATTGATGTACCTACTGTAGAAGTGCCTACCGAATCAGACATCTCAATTTGCGCGGGATCATTGTTCATCACTGCAATGCGTATTCCAGAAAAATTCCCCAATATATCTGCATGTTCAGCAACCAAAGCTCGGTCATTAACAAATAAAAAAGCCGAACCCATAGGAATAATACCCACTACCTCATAAGGCCCATTAATCATTAAAGGTGCAGACTGTTCTGAACTCAGTGTACTAATAACAGTCTTTAAGTGTGCATAAGATGGCAATGCAGCCATGGCATCCAAAGTGCCACTAAAACGGCTAAACTGGCGGGCCTGAGTACCAGTAAAACTAACGGCATCACACACCCCTGATTTAAAGTCTGTTGAGGCCTTCTGTTCACTCGTATAAGGTTTGAGTTGAAAATCCACTCCCCAAGCCATAGCAGCAATTTTATAATCTTTCATTTGAGCATAAATAGGACCATTTGCACCCAGCAAATCAAAGACGCATAGACTCTTTTTTTCAGCTAAAACAACAGAACAGCTCATAACAAGTATTGCTGTCAATAACAAACTGAAAACTCCATCGATTACTGCTTTCAATGGCATCCCCTATTGTTTATCAAACCTTTGAATAACGTTTAACTATTCACAGTTATCAAAAAATTACTTTTATTATGATATTCTGAAATAAGATTATATTTTTTTAACATCTTTGTCAACTACATACTTGATAAAGTTTGTTAAATGTTACTTGTATCTCTTTTATAAACTGCTTTTTTGTTAAAAATGCTATACTTAGCAGGATAAATTCGTAATAAATAGTATTTAGATACTTTCAATGAGATTAAATTTATCTTAAAAAGACAGGAGGTTGGAATGGAAATGGTTGGGTTTAGTGAAAAGCAGCAGAAAATACTGCATTTTTTGGTAAAAGAAAAAGAAGGAATGACTGTTGATCAATTTTCAAAACTTTTAGGGATTTCAAAAAGTGCGATACACCAACATTTGATTGTATTAGAAAGGGACGGCTTTGTAAAAAAGGCAGCCTCAATGCAATCAGGAGGTCGACCCCGCACTACCTTTGTATTAACAACAAAAGGAATGCATATATTTCCGAAACACTATAGCCTTTTTGCTGAAATGTTAATAAATTTAATCGCTAAGAAACTTGGTTCAGATGAATTAATTGATTATCTTGAAGAATTAGGTGTTTCACTTGCTGAGACAAAAAAAGGTGCTTTAGTAAATAAGTCATTAGATGAAAAAATTAAAATAACCGTCGAGATTATGCAAGAATTAGGTTATGAAGCTCAAACTGTAGAAGGAGAGCCTGGTGAGAACCTAATGATTGATGCTTATAATTGTGTTTTTCATGATTTAGCCCAGAAAAATCAAGATATTTGTAGAATGGATTTATCTTTACTCTCTTCCTTACTTGATAATCCAATTGAACATACCTGTTGTATGGTTAAAGGAGAAAATAGGTGCCGATTTAAAGTAATGCCTTTATAAAAAGATATTATTAGCCAATGATTTTCAAAACCTAATCTTCTCAATTTCACCTAAATCTACTGTTCCTCTTTCACTCTATTATATAGCTGAGCCATCCGAATAGAGTCGTGTACAGCTATTTGTGCTGCGGTTTCAATTGTCCCACCTTTTGGTACTGGCTGTTCCTCAACATGTTTTGCGATAGTCCCAATTTTGCATAAATAGGTGTAACGTTACACTTTTGTTTACTGTGTTTATAATTCTTAACTCTATTTTATGGACCACATTGAATAAGCAAGTTGATAATCTAGCCCCCTACACGTTAAAACCATTCCCTATTAGCAAACCACACTGCATACTCTCTATAGGCCAATAGTTATCATTATCTTTCATGTAACCTCTACTTCACATAAAGGAACCGCCCCTACTCGCTTACCTTCTCTTACTTTTAAAATAATTCCGTATGTATCGTCTTCCATATCAATAGAAACGGCTTTCATTACGTGACCTAATCTAAATAGCTCTTTCTTTGCTGTGTCTGAAAAATAAACATCGTCGTCATCTTCCACTCTCTTAACTTGAAAAGGATAATTTAGATTGTCATTAAGCCATTCTTCCCGATGTAAACACCATTCATGTTAATCAGCATCAAATATTTTCCACTTTCAGCGTGCAATTTTTACCAACTCAAAAGTAAACTTCTCAGTAAATCAATAATATGAAAAATATTTACCAGCTGTTTTTTTCTTTGTTTACTGGTAAATATTCAACGCTGATTGACATCAGTGAAGTCGCTGATCTACAAATACGAGATACTATCGGATATGTCTCCATTTGTTTAGAGTTAAAATTAACGATCATATGATGCGGCAAGTTTGTTATGGTAAAAGGTCAGTCTTATTCAAACTCAGTAAAAACCTGCATATGACTTAATTCTTGAGGTAACGTTTTAATGACGTTATCAGTTAAGCTGAGAGTCTTTAGTCGAGTCAGCCTGGCAAGTGATAAGGGTAATTTAAGCAATTGATTATCTGATAACATAAGTTGATTTAATTGGCTTAAATCACCTATAGCTTCTGGGAGTTCTGTTAGTTGGTTTTGCCATAAGGATAGATCAGTTAACTTGCTTAAATCGCCAATAAACTCTGGCACTTCTGTGAGTTTATTGCACCCTAACGACAATTCAGTTAACTGACTTAAATCACCAACAAACTCAGGAATCTCTGTCAGTTGATTCCATCCTAAATATAACTCAGTTAATTGACTTAAATGAGCAATAGGACTTGGAATTTCTTTAAATTCATTTTTCCATAAAGATAACACCGATAACTTATTTAAATGATCAATTGACTCTGGGAGTGCTGTGAGTTGGTTTCTTCCTAATAACAACTCAGTCAACTGGCTCAAATAACCAATTGACTCTGGTAGTTCTTTAAGTTGGTTTCCCATTAAGTACAGTTTGGTCAACTGCCCTAAATTTCCAACAGATTCTGGAACTTCTGTGAGTTGATTTTTATTAAGGTTTAACAAAGTCAACTGACTTAAATGACCAATAGATTTAGGAACTTCTGTGAGTTGGCATCCTATTAAGGATAACTCAGTCAATGCTAATAGTTGATCTTTATCACGCGGAAACAAAGTATGACTAATATCATTTATATCTGCCCAAACAATTAATTCAGCAAACCAATCATCATTTTTGTCTAGGGACTCGGACATTTTAAACTTCCTTCTTTTGGTAGGACTATGCATGAACAATTCTGTCCAATATTAATTACGCTCTATTTGTTCAATTTTACACTGACTTAGTGCATTTGAAACTGCTTGAAAGTTATTGTCTCTACTAATCGTTTCAATTCGACTCTTGCTTGAAGGTGGAGTTGAAACATAGTTAATCGTGTTACCCGTACCATTAACGATAAACCAGCCTTGGTTTGTGTTTAATATACCTTTTATTCTTTCTAAATTAAGCTGATTCAAAACCCTGTTTAACAAATCATAATCAAAACAAATTTGTTTTGAGAAGATGTGACCATAACTTTGATAGCCATCAGCTTCATTGCTTAACGAATGTTGAGAATTATCACCGACAGAAAATTTAGTCACTTGATGAGCATTAGGAAATACAGCTTTTCTTTGTGGATTTCTCATTATATCCAGCCAGGAAACGTCTAGCTGTCCTTGTCGTGTTTCTGAAACCAATGCTTTCTGTGGGGTGCTATTTTCAGCATACTGGTGAAATAATGTTATTGCTTCTTGATCTGCTAAATCCATTTTATTAGCTACCAATACATCGGATAATGCAATTTGATCAATAAAATTTTCGTGAGTCGTATAACGACTATCTTTTAATTTTTCTGGGTCAACCAGGCAAATGCTTGC
>DAOVVZ010000042.1:0-7568 GCA_030636915.1 Methylomarinum sp.
CAGCATTTCACTAAAAATTTAGGCTCAAATGGTGAGATAACAGGGTTAATTAAAGAAATGGAAACAATTAATCCGGTAGATTATAATATCGAGATAATAAACTGCACGCCAAACAGTGCATTAACACATTTCCCAATGGGAAATCTTGAAGATCACATATGATACCTATTTACATCGGCATTTCTGAAAGATTTAGAGAAATGGAAGGTATGACTGCTAATAGTATATTAAGAAATACTAATGCTGATGTTAAAATAACGCATCTTTACCCTGAAAAAGAAGAAGGTTGCACCGGTTTTACTAATGTTCGATATGGAATAAAAAAAGGCATCTATTTAGATGTTGATATGATTGTTTTAAGTGATATTGCCGAACTATGGGCTTATCATCGATCAGGTAAGTTTGTTTGCATGCAAGATGGCTCCCTAGAAGTTTCCGTGATAGATTGTGAGCATACTTGCAGCAATAAACGAGAACACCACCTTTTACCACTTGATCCAATTATACCTGTTGAATGGAATATTAAAGATGAGGTGGTGCCTGGCATGAAATTGCTTCATTTTACTAATTTAGCAACGCAGCCATGGTTTTTTGATCACCCAAACAAAGAAGCTTTGAAAATATATGACAAATATAAATAATCCAGTACCACAAGATGAGCAAGTTGTAATCTGGCCTTTAATCGAAGGCAGAATGCTTGAATTAGGCAACAAAAAAAACGCTAATGGTGTTTATAAGATTTATTTTGAGTCTATCGGCATCGATCACACTTCGATTGACTGGAATGGCGAAGATGGAGCGTTAAATATTGACTTAAGAAAGCCCGTTGACCTTGAGCCGTTCGATATGGTCACGAATATAGGCACCACGGAGCACGTATCAGACCAGAAAGCCGTCTGGGAGAACATCCACAACCTAACCAAGATAGGCGGCGTTATAGCCTCATTAACTCCGCTGGAAGGTGATTGGTGGTGGCATGGTGAGTATTACCCACGCAAGGAATTTTTCGAACAGTTCACTAAAAACGGCTATGAAATTGAATATATTGGCATTGGCCGCGAATACCCAAATAAAAATTTAATGTGTCGGCTTAAGAAGGTTGCTCACAACGACTTTATTATGCCCGAGCCTGAAACTATGTTTTATAATAAAATGAGGCCACGATGAGCGGAATAATTACAGAAAAAGCCAAATATAAGAAAGGTTGGACAGGTGGATTACCTGAAACGCCTTGCGGATATGGTTCTAAACTTTCAGCCACTAAAAAACAACGCGAATGGATGCCTAAAATATTTGAAAAGTATGGCATTAAGTCCATTGCTGATATTGGTGCGGGCGATTTAAACTGGATCAAGCATATTGAGCTCGGAGATATTGATTATCAAGCCTATGACCTGGTGCCACGGCATTCAGAAGTTAAATCGTTTGATTTGCTTAAGAAAGTGCCGCCAAAAGTTGATTTAATCATATGTTTTTGGGTTTTAAATCACATGCCCATCGAGCATTGCAAGAAAGCCATTAAAAATATCAAGAAATCAGGGGCTAAATACTTAATGATGACTGATGTGGAGCGTTATCATAAAGACCAGCCAGAAGAAATTAAAATGGACTTCATTGAATGCCTTAATAACGGCGATTTACTCGGGACAATCAAGCTGATTGAATTATGATCACTGTTTTTTGTGTTTGCACCGGTGATAAATACGATACCGGCTATGTTTATGCTTTAAAAGAAGCGGTTAGTAAGCATTTAACCGTAGAACATGAGTTTAAATGCATCACAGAGCATGATTTAACCGATATAACTACTATAAAACCCCCAGTAAATTACCATGGGTGGTGGTCTAAATTAGGATTATTCGCGCCTGGTATCGCAACTGGAAAAAGCATTTATTTAGATTTAGATGTTGTTATCACTAAGAATATTGATTATTTAGTTGAATATACCGATACTTTTTCAGCCCCGGCGAATTGGGCACAATCAGGCCATGGCGGCATACAATCATCCGTGATGTGTTGGCCTGGTGACTGGCATTTACCGTTTGAAAAGTTCGATTATGAGAAAGATTCGAAACGTCTTTGGGGCGATCAAGAATTTTTATGGGAATTATTAAAAGATGATTGGCAAAAAATACCTAATGTCGGCTCTTACAAGTATCATTGTCGTAAAAATATTCCTGATTGGCTTAATATTATGTGTTTTCACGGCAAGCCGGATCCTGATGAAGTAAAAGACTCATGGATATTACCTTTCACTGCAACTTTACACAGCCTCATCAACTCGAGCACGGCCAATGGCTTAAAGAAGGGCTTAACAAGCACGGAATCCGCTTAAGAGTCACCCCAAGCATTACAAAAGAGGCCGATATACATATTGTCTCTGGTCCACATTACGCTTTAAATTATTGGAAAGATCATTCAAGAGTTATATTATTAGACAGAGCGTTATGGCATCAAGAAAGGCCGGATAAATGGCATTCGATGAATTGGCTGTCTGCAGGGTGGATAAAAAATGGCGTTAAAGAATTTAGAGTTGGTAATGGACGTAAAGCTCCTGAACCGAAAACTGGAAATACTGGAAAGGAAAGCGTATTCCTCGCAGATTACTCCGGAACAATTGAACAGGCTGATACAATCCGTTTACATCCGGAACGAGAGTCCAATTCAGAACAGCTGCTTGATTGTTTACGTAGACATGTTAGAGCTATCGGATATAATACAACTGCATTGATTACAGCTGGGTTAGAAGGGCTTGATATTGAATGCAGAGAACAAAATAACATTATGAGCCAATCAAACTGGCTAGAATTATTAGCATATGCTGATTGGCATTACTCTGAAATACAATCTGGTGAATTATGGGATCATTTACGACAATAACCGAGCCATCTGACGAGCCGATCACCCTGGAAGAGGCGAAAGAAGCTCTCAGGATTGAAATTGATGATGAAGATGTGCGCGTTTGGAATATTATTCGTGCAGCTCGAATGTTTGCAGAGGATTTTTTGAACCGTAAGCTAATGTCTCAGGTCGTTGAGTTGAGTTTTGACCGATGGCCTGCAACAGAGTTTAGCTTAGGTATTTGGCCTATTATCTCAGTCGATACGGTTAAACATGAGGACACTGCATCCCCGGTTGCGACTCAAACACTTGTTGCCAATACAGATTACTATGCAGACGTAACAATAACAGAAGGCAGACTAAGAACAATTACCGGCTGGCCTTCTGTTGCTGTAAAACCTAATGCGATCAAGATTAGAATGACGGTAGGTTACGCCGATCAAGATTCTGTTCCCGATCAAATCAAAGAAGGCATCAAAGCATATTGCGCTTATATTTATGATGCTGATCCAGCCATGAAAGACATTGCGGAAAAGTTATTATGGTCACAAAGAATCATATAGTCGGGCGGATGCGCCATAAAATAATCATCGAAGAACCGACAAGAACACAAAACGGTTACGGTGAGCCGGTAGAGACGTTTACAACTTTTGCAACGCGCAAAGCTGATATAATGACTACTATCGGCAAAGAAAACTTTAATAAATTTCAGGAATTTAATGAGCATTCAGTTATTTTTAAAGTTCGTTACGATTCTTTGATCATTACTATTAATGAAACCATGAGAATACTGTATAAATCAAAGTATTATGATGTAGAAGGCATAGTTGACTTTAATATGATGGGTAAAGAAGTGCATATTTATGGCAAAAATAGAGGGTCTTAAAGCCTTAAGCAAGCAGCTCGATAAATTAGGCAAAGAGCTCGGCACCAAGACGCTGAGAAATGCTTCACGGGCAGCATTGGCTCCAACCCATAAGAAGATTAAAGCCTTAACACCGGTTGGCAAAAGAGCACACAGAACGTATAAAGGCCGATTAGTTGCACCTGGATTCCTAAAGAGAAGCATCAAATTAGGCAGTCGGATAAAAAGGGGTGTTGTCACTGCATCTATTTCTGCAAAAGCAGAGGCATTTTATGGAATGTTTCTTGCTCTCGGCACAAAAAAGATACCGGCAAAAGACTTTTTTTTTAGAATCTTTGCTAATGACAGGGCGGGGGTTGAATCCCGATTAGTTTCAGAGTTAAGAAAGCGGATTGATAAAATATGATAGCGGATAATTTATACACTTATCTTGTGGCTCAAGCAGGCATCACTAGCATAGTATCAACGCGAGTATATCCTGTAATTTTACCGCAAAAGCCGGTTTATCCCGCTATTACGTACAATGATGACGATAGCAACTATACTGAGTCTTTCGATGGACAAACCGATCATGTACAATCTATTTTCCAGTTGGATGCATGGTCTAAAACATACGCTGGGGCAACGACATTGGGAGCGGCAATTAGCGCAGCATTAAAAAACAAATCTGGCAGCTTTGGTGGAATTATTATTCAAAGATGCACGGTTTTAAGTGGACCGATAACGGTTTACGAGGACAGTGTGGAAGCCTATCGGCAAACATACATTTTTTCAATTTGGCATAACGAGGGCTAAAAAATGACAGAAGGATTCACAGGTGGCTTAACCTTTAAAATGAGCGATGGGGCTTCTCCAGAAGTCTATACACTTATCCAAGAAACAAAGAGTCTATCTGGATTAGGTAAAACCAATCCTTTAATTGATGTGACTAGCTTTGATTCGACTTCGCGTGAATATATCGCAGGCTTGGCAGACGGTAGTGAAATATCTATTGAGTGCGTAAGAACACATGCATCACCTAACGCACAGGATGCTTTGATTACGATTATCGATAGCAAAACAACCCGTAATTTCCAATTGGCGTTGACTGATGGCACAACATCCATTACTTATACGTTTGCAGGCGTACCGTTATCATGGGCCATTACACCATCTTTCGATGATGCTAATATGATTTCGTTTACTCTTAAAATCTCTGGCGACATTTTGGAGTCATAATGAAATTCAATACTAAATCAATAACAATTGGTAGCGATAAGTTTGAGCTCAAAGAAATCAACGCACGACAACGGCAGGAACTCTTTAAGCTATTTAAAGATGGAACTGATCCGGTTGAAGCGCAAGCGCACTCAATAAAAATGGGCTGCACTCAATTTGTTGATAAAACGATTGATGAAATCTTTGAGATGCCTGGTACCGTCTTTGCTAAATTAGCCGAAGAAGTAATGAAATTATCCGGCCTAGGTGATGACAGCGAACTGGAAAAAAACTCCTAGCCGATTCTGATCGCCTGTTTCTATTTCGTTTATCTCTAGCCCTCGGCAGGACGGTAAATGAATTGGAGCAAACATTAGGATCGGGGGAGTTTTCCGAATGGAAAGCCTATTATGCAATAGAGCCATTTGGACAAGAACGCGATAACTGGAATACTGCAATGATAGCTGCAACAGTAGCTAATTATAGCGGCAAGCTGAAAGTGGCTAAAAATATAGATGACTTTATGTTTACCCATCCGAAAATAAAACGGGATAAAGAAACACAAAAAACTCTATCCATGATTCAAGCAATGGCGAAAAAGAATGTCTAAACAACTCCAGAAATTGATTGTAACGCTTGAGGCAGAAAGCTCTAAGCTCACATCTCAGCTTGATAAGTCAAATAAACGGCTTAAACGATGGGAAAATAAAGCCGGAAAGTCCGTTGATAATGTTAAGAAAGCATTTGTTGGATTAGCGGCGGCTGTCGGTATTGGCGCAATAGCAAAATCTGTATTCACAACGGTTGCATCCTTTGAAAAGATGGAAGCGTCATTGAAAACCGTTACTGGCTCCGCTAAAAATGCTGCTGATGCGATGGGATTGATCCAGAAGTTCACAGCCCAGACTCCATTCCAAGTATCAGAAGTTACTAGCGCATTTATTAAATTAAAAGCATTAGGACTTAAACCATCAGAAGAAGCTCTTAAATCCTATGGCAACACTGCAAGCGCACTAGGAAAGTCTCTCGATCAAATGATTGAGGCGGTTGCTGATGCTGCCACAGGTGAGTTTGAGCGCCTGAAAGAGTTTGGTATTAAAGCCAAGCAACAAGGTGAGTTTGTTACCTTCACATTCCAGGGTATAGCAACAAAGATCCGCAAAAATGCTGCCGATATTGAGAATTATTTGCAAGGGATTGGTAATGTCCAGTTTGCCGGTGCAATGTCAGAGCAAATGGATACTATTAGCGGTAAATCTTCAAACCTAGAAGATAATATTGATAGATTATATCTTGCGTTAGGGGATGCCGGACTAAATCAAGTATTTAAAGATTCTATTGATTCAATGATTCGCTTTACAAAAGCAATGGCTGAGTCAGGCACATTCATTAACGGCGTGGCGAAAACAGTTGAATTTTTAGTTAATACCGTTAAAACGGTTGCTCTAACTTTTGAAGATTTAGGCGATAAGATTGGCGCGGTTGGGGCTATAGCTGCCTCGGCTCTCAGTTTTGATTTTGATATGACTGCCGATATTATCAAGCAGGCTAAAGAACAGGCAAAACTAAGAGAGCAAGAGTTTGAGGCTATTTGGGCTAAAACAGAAGCCACTAAAGAGCTTGGTAAAGCGGAAGCCGATAATGCGGCTGCGAGAAAAGCCGAGCCTATATCAAAAGGTGAGGCCGCTCAAAAAGAATTAGACATGCTGCAGGAACAGCTTGCAACCAAGTTTATGATGCTTGATGAATCACTGTTAGCTGAAAATGAACGGCTCATACTGGCTAACGAAAATAGGCAGCTTATTATTGAGGAAGCATTCCAGTTTGGATTGCTTAATACTCAGCAAAGAGATGCTTTACTTGAGACTTTAGAAGAAAAACATCAGAAAGCACTGCTTAAAATACAAGAAAAATCCCTATCTGCTCAGGCTCGATTATGGAATATGGGCTGGAAAGGTAAATTAAAAGTTACCGGCCAAGTGTTAGGCGCATTATCTAACCTGATGCAATCCGAGAATAAAAAGCAATTTGAGATCGGCAAAAAAGCCGCGATTGCTCAAACTGTTATTAATACTTATGAGATGGCAACAAGCTCTTATAAAGCATTAGCTGGAATCCCTTATGTCGGGCCCGTATTAGGCGCGATTGCTGCAGGGGCGGCCATTTTGTATGGTAAGTCCCAAGTTAGCGCGATTAAGTCACAATCATTTGGTGGTGGCGGCGTAGCAGGTGGCGCACCATCAATTCCCACTACCCCATCAAACCCGAGTACCGGATTGCCAGAGGGAAGCCCTGGCGATGTTGGGCCGCCACAAGAAGCGCAGAAAGTTACTGAAATATACATCTCAGGCAACCCAACAGGCGAACAAGTTAGAGAGCTAATTGAAGTGATTAACAAAGAACAAGACAATGGCGCGGTATTAAAGGCAACGGTGGCTGCATGACAAGTTATATTGGTTATAATAATATTCTTGAAACTGGCGCTGTTACTGTCACTTCTGAGGCTAATGGTTTCTCAAAAGAAAATTCTTACGATTGGTTGCCATGGGATTACTGGAAAGCAAGCGCGGCGGGCACTGTTTATTTAACTGTTGATATGGGGTCTGCTGTAGCGGTTGATTATTGGGCATTAGCCTTTCATGATTTAGCCGATCATTCGGGGACG
>DAOVVZ010000299.1:0-3537 GCA_030636915.1 Methylomarinum sp.
GTTGTTTGGCTTTAGTCATTGCTACTACGTGACTGGGTGGGTCGTAATACATGGCAACTGCAATGATCTCTAAACCTTTTGGGTGAAATTGTTGATACAGCTCAATAAGGTGCGGGATTTCTTTTACGCAGCCAGGGCAATCGGTTGCCCAGAAAGTGATAATGACCGGTTTGCCTTGTAATTGAGCTAATTCAATTTTTTTTCCGGTAATGCTGGTAAAGCTTGCAGCAGGTGCAGGCGTAATATTTTCTGTTTGCCAAAACCATAGGCTAACTATTACTAATCCTATAAGCAGAAAAAGAGGGAGAGTTTTTTTAAGCATCATCAGGCTTTGTTACGGTTTTACCTGGTTGTATATATGAATTGCAAAGGGCTCGATATAAAGGTACAGGGTTAATTAATTTTGATGTGCCTGTGGCAAAAAAAGCCGTTGCCATAAGGGGAATGAGAATTTCGTGGCTGCCTGTCATTTCCATCACAATCACAAAAGAGGTGAGGGGCGATTGCAACATGCCAGAAAAATAAGCAGTCATTGTCAGTAAAATCATTGCTGATGCTGGCGCAACAGGAAACCAGTGCGCTAAATTAACGCCAAATCCAGCGCCCGTAGCGATAGAAGGAACAAAGATTCCGCTGGGAATACCGCTGAAAAAAGTGACGCAGGTCGCTAGCATTTTAAACAGGGGGAACCATGGGTCCATGGTTTCGCTACTGGTTAAAATGGCCGTGGCTTGGGAGTAACCAGTGCCAAATGAGTCTCCATTTGAATAATAGCCAAGAATGGCAATAGCTCCACCGCAAGCAAAGGCTATAACAGGTATAGAAAGATTACTTCGACTGAGTAGCTTTCCTCCACTAATAATGATTTTGCTAAAAATCCCACCTAAAAAGCCACCCACTATGCCGCATAAAGGTATGGCCAACCAGCTTTGGCTCCATGGCATGATGAATGATTTATCATTAAAAAATATATAGTTATTTAACAATGCATACGCAGTAACCCCAGAAAAAACAATGGCTGTTAGTACCAGGCTGCTTATTTTTTCTTCCAGGGCGCGTCCCATTTCTTCTATGGCAAAAATAATACCAGCCAAGGGGGCGCTAAACATAGCTGCAAACCCTGCTGCACTACCGGCAAGAATCAGGCCTCTTCCCATGTAGTGTGACGGAAATTTTACGGCTTTTCCTAAAGAGGCCATAAATGAGGCGCCAACATGGACGGCAGGGCCTCCAAATCCAACGGAAGCACCTGATAATAATCCCATAATTGGAAGTAGCATTTTACCAAGGGCTATTTTTAAAGAGATGAGTCTATTTCTATCTTCTAAATTGCCTTTTATTTCAAGTGCTGTTTTAACTTGTGGGATACCACTGCGTTCAGATCCTGGAAAAAAGCGAAAAGTAAGCCATGCGGTAAAACTTAATCCAATAGGCGCAATAATAAAATTAAACCAAGGATATTGTTGGGAGATTGAGCGATAAGTTTCCCCTGCCCATTCACTCAATAAAGTCATTGCAACAATCAGTAAGCCAACAAAAATAGCGCCACCCCAAAAAACAAGGCGATGCTTCCAAGCGGTTAAAGAAAATAATGAAGCGGATTGTTCAGACATATTGATTTTAAAAATATAAGTAGGTCGGAAGGATGCTTAAGCTATAAGTTCCGCAACTATAATAAATTTTATATGCTGCCTTATAAAGGCATAAGTCTGAGGAGGGAGGTGTGAGCGGACTTCAGTCCGCTATATACCCAGTCAACTTTTAATGTGTCGCTAGGCCGTGTTTTTGGATGCGGTAAAGTAAAGTATCTCTGGACAGGCCTAGTAAGCGTGCTGATTGACTACGGTTACCATTAGTGCGAGCTAAGGCTTGATGAATCATATCGGCTTCCAGGTTATCTAAATGTAAACCCAGCTCAGGTAAAATAAAGGTTGAATTGTCCGGTGCAGAAATACAGCTGCTAAATTCGTGAGGAAGGTTTTCAGGTTCGATAGTTTGACCGGCTAAAAGAATGCTTAGTCGTTCACATAAATTACGTAATTCACGAATGTTACCTGGCCAGCTGTAGCCGCGTAATGCTTTAAATGTACGCTTGCTAAATTTAGGTGTAACAATAGAGTGACTAGCAGAAAACTGAGCTAAGAAATGTTTAACCAATGATTCAATATCTTCAGTTCGTTGTTTTAATGAAGGTAATTCAATTGGAATAACATTTAAACGAAAGTAGAGATCTTGACGAAAATCACCGGCCGCAATTTGTTTGTTAAGGTCTGCATTGGTTGCAGCAATAACACGTACATTAGATATATAAGGTTTTGTTTCCCCGACGGCTAAACACTCTCCAGACTCTAAAAAGCGAAGTAGTTTGGTCTGGATACTCATGGGTAATGAGTTGATCTCATCCAGGAATAAAGTGCCACCATCAGCCGCTTGAAATAAGCCTTGTTTATTAGCAATTGCGCCTGTAAATGAACCTTTTTTGTGACCAAATAATTCAGACTCAATTAACCCCTCAGGCAGCGCGGCACAATTTAATGTGATAAATGCTTTGTTTGCTCTATTGCTATCTTTTTGGATAGCCGTGGCTAACATTTCTTTCCCCGTTCCTGTTTCACCTTTAATTAAAACAGTTACGTCTGTAGAGGCAACGATTTTTGCGCTACGGATTAGCGATTCAAATGCTGGGGATTGACCAATGTTTGAACTGAAATGATCCATAGTATTTGCTCTCTATATCAAAAGGTTAAAGCTAAATATGCTGTAAACGCATAGGGTTAAGCTCAGGAAAAACAGCAATTAAGGCAATGAATACTAAGAGTAATCCAACGATTTGCTTAAAGCGTTTTATTCTGGATAGCTTGGTTAATGTGTCTGTCATTATACCGACTCCTATCACGGCAGGTAAAGTCCCTAAGCCAAATGCAAGCATAGTCAAAGCGCTTTTAAATGGATCGCCTGCTGTTGCAGCCAGAGCCAATGCGGCATAGACCAGTCCACAAGGAAGCCAGCCCCAAACCATGCCGAATAAGTAAGCGTGAAAACGCGTGCTAACAGGGATCAATTTACGACCAAAAGGCTCAATTAATTTCCAAAACCGAGATCCGGCTTTTTCAATATAGGCAAAGCGAGGGAACCAGCCAGCAATATAAAGTCCTGCACCTATCATTATGATGGCAGAGACTATTTGTAATGCCCTGTGTCCATGTTCTGTGCCTAAAGGTAAGGTGAGTAATGTACTTGCAAACCCCAGTAATAACCCTGCCATTGTATAGCTAAAGATACGTCCAATATTGTAACTAAGGACGTAAGGAAATAAGGTGGATTTTTTACTTCTAATTTCGGGTTTTAAGCTGAGTGTCAGTGTGCCAATAATAGATCCACACATACCAATGCAGTGGATGCTACTGAATAGCACCATGGAAAAAGCGCCGAACTAAGTTGCGTTAAATAAGAGATGAAATTCCATAAGTGCCGCAGATTATCACATCATGTTAAGGATAGATAGAATTAGGTTTAGATTGAATGAAACTAGAAACA
>DAOVVZ010000314.1:0-3439 GCA_030636915.1 Methylomarinum sp.
ATTGGTGAGATAGTGGCTTCTTCTGGTAATCCAGAAGTGGTTTATAACAAATAAGTACTATTCAATTTGTGGGGTAGGCTTTAGCCTACCCTACCTTTTAAGTTGTTTAAAGGTCCTATTTATCCAACTATAAATTCGCTTCACCACCAATCCTTCATCATGCTGAAATAGATGCCCCTCGCCCTCTATTTCAACCTGTCTATAAGCAACATTTTGCTTAGCTGACACCCTTCTTTTCCGTGCTGTATCTGTCACCATCGACAAATCATATTCGGCAAAAATATCTAAAAAAGGCTGTCTAATATCGGCAATAAAATCAATTACCTGCACTTGCTTATACTCGGTTTTGGGCACAGGCAAGCTTATTGCTACAATCGCTTTAACATCTCTCGCAGTGACATTCTCTTTTAGATAATAAATTGCCATCATTCCGCCTAAGCCATATCCAATAAGAACGATATTATTGACTCCCCCTGTCAACAAATGATCAATTGCCGCTTGAATACGTGTATTTGCATCATCAAATAAAGGGTAGTACTCATGCTCCTCTGCCCCCACGCCTAAAACAGGCAACTGTATAGCGAGTGTTGCCCAATTATGCTCTGGCAGAAAAGTTCTTAACGGCTTAATCAGTTTCTCTTGATTGGGATGTCCATCCACAGGGTGTAAAATAATCGCTGTACCTGAATTAGTCACTTCTTCTGTTTCAGTATACAACGTTAAAAAACGCTCTCCCTTAGCCTTTAACCAAATCACCTGACCTTTTGACAAAGAAGCTTCAACCTCTTCCGCATACTCCATCTCACGCAAGCTATTTGATGCCCAGCCATGGCTGACATAACTATTTAACAACAAAACTAAAAGCAGTCTTAGGAACGAGAATTCAATAATACCCAAGCCTGACTTGTCTTTTGACGCCACAGACGCGCCAGAAAAACAGTTACGTAGCCTGCTATGCGCCTGTTTTTCTAACACGACTGTGGTGCCAAAATCCTGCGCCATACTTTCGGGTATTATTAAAATCTCGTTCCTAAACATATCTTAATGCTCTAAATTATAAAAACTGCTATCTCGGTATATCTCATGAATATGCCTTAATATCACCATAATAACCGAAGCGACTGGCAGCGCTAACAAAACCCCAAGAAAGCCAAATAACTGCCCACCGGCTAACACCGAAAACATCACTGCAACGGGGTGCAGCCCTACCTTATCACCAACTAATAAAGGTGTTAACACCATTCCTTCTATTGATTGCCCTACGATAAATACAATTGAAACAGGGATTAAATACATAGGCTGATGAAATTGTAATAATGCCGCTATACAAGCAACAACAATCCCAACGATTGACCCTAAATAAGGAACGAAGCTAACTAACCCGGCCATCATACCTATTAATAATGCCAGCTTTAAACCTACCAGCCATAAACCAAAACTATAAATCACACCTAATGCCAGCATCACATAAAACTGTCCACGCATAAATGCGGCTAAAACCACATCGGTCTCGGCTGCTAGTTTAGTGGCTGTAGGTGCCAATCGACGAGGTAATAAATCATGAACTTTTATTACCAATAAATCCCAGTCTCGTAATAAATAAAACGTAATCACGGGAATTAAAACTAAATTCATTATCCATGCAACCAGTAAGGCTCCAGAACGAGAAACAGAGCCCATAAATGCTAAAGCACTTTCACCCGCTTTTTGCCAATGACTCTTTATTATAGGCAAAATCTTATCGCTCTCTATTAAGCTTATTTTTAAGCCCAGCTCACGATCCAGCCAAGGAATAATAGCTTCATTAAGCCATTGGGTATAAACAGGAAAATTAGCTATCAAATGACTAATTTGAGATTCAATAATCGGGACAAGAATAATGGCTATCACTGAGATTATTAGTAACATCGCCATAAAAACCACAATCACGGCATAAGTACGACCTAACTGGAAACTTTTAATTTTAACCGTTTCAAGCTTATCAGCTAAAGGATCGCCCAGATACGCCAATATTGCAGCCAAAGCAAAAGGCATTAACACTGGAGCTAATAAGTAGATCAACCAGCCTGTGACTAACAAGAACGCAAGGATTAACCATTTCTGTGAATCAGCCATTTATGAACCCCGTTAATGAAACAGCCTAAAGTAGATCAACTACCTTAGGCTGTTTGTATGATTATTTACTGAAATTATTACAAGCTAGTCATCCATCAACATTGTATTGACCGGTAAAGTCATAAAAGCCCGCCCTTGCTGGGGAGGACTTAAGAACAGTAACTCGTCAATACAACAATGACTTAGCACTAATCTATCAATGCTTATCAGTGGCAGTAGTGAATCCAGGAAATTTCTCTCTGGCATAACGCGAATGACATTGCACACAACTATCAGTCATTTTATAAAAGTAAAAATTCACAACATCCGGATTTTTAGCTTCTGCTGCATGTGCTAACATCCCAGCATACTCATGAAATGAATGATCAAGTTTTATAAACTGCTCAGGCAAACTATGGTGGAGATGCGATTTTTGCTCTGCCGTTAAACTTTGCTTCAATATATAACTTGATTGTATTTTCTTCGCTATCTCTGCGCTTGTATGCCACTGACCTTTAGCTATTGAGCTAAGTAATGCTTGCATTCCTTCTTCAACAGCCAGCATTTCCCTGATTAATAATAATTTAATATCTTCAGGCATGGTCAAAAACTGCTTACTTTGCTGATGATGTTCAATAGGCTGCTCTTTCACATTACTACAAGCAGACATAAAAATACTCACCAGCAAAATCAAACAGCGAAATAACATTATTTCATCCCAAAATAAGCTGCAATACCCCCGATAAGCACAATTGCAACTGCAACGGCAATCCACAAGCCTTTTTTATCACCCTCTTTTTTCTCAGAAGATACTGTCACACCCTCTATTCGAGCATTAACTGCTTTTGATTTACCATCTTCACTATGTTCGACTTGATAATAAACAGTTTCTCCACGATAAGGTCGTCTTTCTGAGCCTTTTAATGCAGAAATATGAATAAAAATATCATCACTGCCGTCATCAGGTTTGATAAAACCAAATCCACGATCATCTTTCCAGGTTTTTAAAACCCCTTTACTTTCTGTCATTGCCATATAAATCTACCTCTCATAAATATGTCTTTCAGCATAACTGCTATTCATGTGACCCAAGTCACAGCAATGATTTTATAACATCCACAACCTACTTGTCTTTAAAATACATTACTACAAAAAACCTAGTTATACGATACAAAGTATAGATTCAAACCATGTGGATAGAATAACAGTATAAATCACTAATATTACTAATATTACTAATATTACTCGGAGGCTGCACGAGTATCCAAAACGTAGCGATTGAGATCTCTTTGTATTCATTTTTTTTGAACATTTGAGGCGAATAGTTTCGCTCTTTAACGAAAAT
>DAOVVZ010000242.1:0-4003 GCA_030636915.1 Methylomarinum sp.
AAAAACTTAGCACTTAAAATCGATAGTTGGCCGATTAAAATACAGGCAGGTGGCTATTTAGAGTTTTTTGTTGAAAGAATGATCGAGTACAGTACACATGAGGATGCTGCATGAATGGAGTGGCAATGTACGCAACCATGCAAACTGGAAGCTCCGATGATTTGGTGATCCAGCATGTACCTTTGGTTAAGCGAATTGCTTTTCATTTAATGGGGCGCCTACCTGATTCAGTACAAGTTGATGACTTGATTCAAGCGGGAATGATTGGGTTATTAGAAGCAGTCAAAAATTATGATGTCTCTCAAGGCGCAAGTTTTGATACTTATGCAGGTATTAGAATTAGAGGCTCTATGCTCGATGAGGTTAGGCGTTCAGACTGGACGCCTCGATCAGTGCATAAAAAATCAAGGATGGTTTCCGAGGCGGTCAGGGAAGTTGAGAATAAATTAGGTCGTGATGCAAGAGATATTGATATTGCAGAGCATCTAGGGTTGGATACTGAAGAATATAACAAGATTCTGCAAGACTCTACAGGCTGTAAAACCTTTAGTGTTGAACAGTTGGCTGAATCAGGGGACTACGTCTTCGGTGAGGCAGAGAAAGATAGTGTTGAGCCCATAGACTTGCTCGGTGAAGAGGATTTTCAGCAAGCATTGGCACAAGAAATTATGCGTTTGCCAGAAAGAGAGCGATTAGTTGTTTCTCTCTATTATGATGAAGAGCTAAATTTGCGCGAAATTGGTGAAGTTTTAAATGTGAGTGAATCTAGGGTAAGCCAAATAAGTAGCCAGGCAATGTTGCGATTACGATCAAGGCTTACAGACTGGGCAAAAGTATATGAATAAAGAGTTTATCTTTAAGGGCAGCTCTATTAATTCATGACTGGCATCTATACGCTTAAAATATTCGATAATTTCGTAAAAAATCTTGTTAATAGCCTGCTATTAACTGCGGTTTTCGCCTTGTTCTCAAAGATTTTAA
Source organism: Methylomarinum sp. (assembly GCA_030636915.1). Taxonomy (GTDB): domain Bacteria; phylum Pseudomonadota; class Gammaproteobacteria; order Methylococcales; family Methylomonadaceae; genus QPIN01. The sequence continues at coordinate 982 of DAOVVZ010000242.1, forward strand.
GCGCATATCTGATTAGACAGAATTAATAGAGGTGCCCTTAAGATGTAAAATATGTACCCCTTGCAGTATATTATGATTTACTTCATATATTGTGCATGGGTAGATTGAATGGTAACCGTTGATAAAACTAATTATGTTGTTTTTTTAAATACGGTTTAAGATTTATTGGTTTGGGTCGATATAATAATAGTGAATAATGAATAGGTTGGAGATTATCCTTGGATAAGAATATGAAGATTCTCGTTGTTGATGATTTTTCAACAATGAGACGAATAGTAAAGAATTTATTAAGGGACCTTGGGTTTACTAATACCGTAGAAGCTGATGATGGCAAAACAGCTTTACCTATTTTAGAAAAAGGTGGTATTGATTTTTTGGTCACTGACTGGAATATGCCTGGAATGACAGGAATCGATTTATTAAAAGCGGTTCGTGCAAATCCTAAGTTGGTAGACTTACCTGTCTTAATGGTAACGGCTGAAGCAAAAAGGGAACAAATTATTATGGCTGCTCAGGCAGGTGTTAATGGTTATGTTATTAAACCTTTTACCGCAGCAACGTTAAAAGAAAAAATTGAAAAAATCTTTGAACGTATCGATGGTTAGAGTCTTGTGCATCAATTCAGGAGAATGAAGGAATGACGAATGATAGTCGTTTAGCGTTAGCTAAGGATTTGGTTATCGCTTTAGAACAGGGCAATGAAGCCGTAGCTGACAGCTTGCTGGATGAAATTGCAGGTCTTAGAGAGAGCCAACTGTTCCAAGAAGTCGGTCGGTTAACACGCCAGTTACATGACACCATGGCAGGTTTTACAATAGACTCAAAAATTACTGCAATGACAGAAAATGACATTCCTGATGCCAAGGAACGATTACAGTATGTTATTACGATGACAGAGCAAGCAGCTAATCAAACATTAGGTGCAGTAGAAGCCGCATTGCCCGTTTCAAAAGAGCTTAATGAACAAGCTGAATACCTCTCTGCAAAATGGGAACGCTTTTTGGTTAGAAAAATGCCTTTTGCTGAATTTAAAGATATGAGTTCAGAAATTACCAAGCATTTTCAAGAATCCAAGGGTTCATTACAGCTAGTTCAGCAGGGGCTTAACGAAATACTGATGGCTCAGGGATTTCAAGATATTACTGGACAAATTATTAAGCGGGTTATTGACCTGGTTCAAGATTTAGAAACAAGTATGGTCGAGTTGGTTCGATTATCAGGTGGTAAAAATTCTGAGACTAAATCTATTAATGAGCCTGAATTACCTGGTCCAGTAGTGCCAGGGGTCGATGATAAAACAAGTGATGTGGCCACAAATCAAGATGATGTGGATGATCTTTTATCAAGTCTAGGGTTCTGAGGAAAATAGCATGGCAGTTGATCTGGATGACGAAATTTTACAAGACTTTTTGGTTGAAGCAGGTGAAATACTTGAATTACTTGGCGAACAGCTGGTGGAGCTTGAACAGTCACCAGAGGATCTTGATTTACTAAATGCAATCTTCAGAGGTTTTCATACTATTAAAGGAGGCGCAGGTTTTTTAGCGCTTGATCCTTTGGTCGCGGTTTGTCATAAAGCGGAAGATGTTTTTAACGTTTTAAGACAGGGGGAGCGACAGGTAAATGCAGAATTAATGGATGTTATTCTGGAAGTTGTTGATATAGTCAATTTGATGTTTGACCAAGTAAAGGCAGGTAATGACCCTGAGGCAGCAGACGACAGCCTGTTAACACGGTTACACGCATTTACCAGTGCAGGAAGCGCAGAAAAAGTGATTGTTGAGTCACCTCCAGAGCCTATAGTTGAGGAAAAAGCAGTTGTAGATGTACCGGTTGTTGCTGATTTTGTTGAACAAGAGTTTGAAGCAATGCTTGAAGATGTTTCTGAGTCAGAGGTCAATGCGGTTGCATCGGATAATGATGAAATAACAGAAGATGAGTTTGATAGCTTGCTGGATAATTTACACGGAAAGGGGCAGTTTTCTGCTCAAGGCCTACAGCAAGAGCCCGATGAAGCAACGCCTGAACAAGAAATAACAGCAGTACCTGTCGATCCAGGTGATATCACTGAAGATGAGTTTGATAGTTTATTAGATGAACTACATGGTAAAGGTCAGTTTTCAGCAGCAAGCCTTAAGGAAGAACAGGTGCCAGAGGCAGTGGTTGATTCTGGTGATATTACAGAAGAAGAATTTGATAATTTATTAGATGATTTGCATGGCAAAGGTACATTTAACAGTTCGGTAGGCGCAGCAGAGACTAAAAAAGAAGAGCCTGTAGAGATTGTTAAAGAGCCTGAGCTTATTGTCCCTGAAGCAGAATCGCCAATAAAACCTCAGCCGGAAAAACAACAGCCCAAACCAGAAGCGATTGTCGAAACGGCTAAAGTAGCAAAGGCCACGAAAAAGCCGGCTACTGCTTCGCAAGGGGAAACAACTGTTCGGGTTGATACACAGGTTCTAGACAATATTATGAATATGGTTGGGGAACTTGTTTTAGTCAGGAATCGATTTCAGACTCTTAAATCTTCAAGTGATACCGGTTCAAGCGAACAGATGTCCAAAGCCGTATCAAATCTTGATGTAGTAACGGCTGATTTGCAATTAGCAGTAATGAAAACGCGTATGCAGCCCATTAAAAAGGTATTTGGACGTTTTCCGCGAGTTGTTAGAGATTTATCAAGAAGTCTCAAAAAAGAAATAAAATTGGAGTTGGTTGGGGAAGAAACAGATCTGGATAAAAACCTAGTTGAAGCATTAGCCGACCCACTGGTGCATTTGGTTAGAAATGCCGTTGATCATGGTATCGAGTTTCCTGATGATAGAGTTGCGGCCGGAAAACCCAGAGAAGGGGTGGTTGTGTTAACCGCTTCTCAAGAAGGTGATCATATTATGTTATCAATCAAGGATGATGGTAAAGGCATGAATGCTGATGTGCTGAGACGAATTGTTGTTGAAAAAGGATTGATGGACGAAGAAACAGCCGCGCGGCTTGATAATAGAGAGTGTTATAACCTGATTTT
>DAOVVZ010000268.1:0-3771 GCA_030636915.1 Methylomarinum sp.
CATCCAAATTAATAAACCCAACACCTCTTTATCGGGCGCTTTGTAATTCATACATCCAACCAGCTAAGCCAGATAAGAAAGCAGAAGAAAATTCTAATGAGTCTTAAAAGCAGACTTGTTTTCCTGTTGTTAATCGGAGGAGTAATAGCAGGTCTATGGTTTTGGCAGATAGGAACTATATCACCTGCACCTTCCGCACATTTTACAACGATTACCGGTAAGAAAATTGATTTAGCCAGCTTAAATAGCAAACCCGTTATTGTTACTTTTTGGGCGACTGATTGTCCTGGCTGTATCAAGGAAATACCTCATTTGATTGAGTTATATAATCAGTTTCACCCTAAAGGTCTAGAAATTATTGCGGTTGCCATGTATTACGACCCACCTAACCATGTGGTTGCGATGAGTAAAGCCAAACAACTGCCTTACGATGTTGCTCTGGATTTAAAAGCGGAGCTTGCCTGGGCTTTTGGTCAGGTTCAATTAACACCGACAACATTTTTAATATCTCCCAGTGGAAATATTGTGATGCAAAAAACGGGCGTTTTTGATATTGCTGATATGAAACAACGGTTAGAAACTTTATTACAAGGATAATCCAATGCTCTGGTTAAAAGCCTTACATCTTATATTTATGGTTACCTGGTTTGCAGGATTGTTTTATTTGCCACGTCTCTTTGTCTATCACGCCATGAGTGATGACGATATTAGTAACGAACGTTTTAAAATAATGGAGCGTAAACTTTTTTTTGGCATTATGACACCAGGAATGATCTTAACGTTTATCTTTGGACTCTGGATGCTGGGTGATTATGCCTGGGCACTCTATTCATCAACTGGATGGTTACATGCCAAGTTAACCTTATTGTTGTTACTAGTTGTTTATCATGGTTTCTGTGGCAAATGGTTACTAGACTTTAAACATGACCGTAACCAGCATTCACATGTTTATTATCGCTGGATGAACGAAGTACCTGTGTTATTTTTGCTGGGTATTATTATTCTGGCTGTTGTTAAACCCTTTTAACCTAGAAAAATTAGTTGCGTCCGAAACCGTGATCCCACAACGTTTACAAGGTAATAAAAAATAAAAGCAGAATATGTTTTTACTAGACATTAGCTTATATGTTGCTTTACTATAATCGTAAATTAGAATTAGGCAAAACCGACATTTACTTTCTTCACTTGAATTAATACAATAATAGCTAAATATTAAAACCACCCAATAGTTTGATATTGATAGCAATGAGACGAAATATAACTGATGACATCAAAAATTAATTTAATAGGCATACTAATCAGTACTATATTCATTTGTTCGAATACTGCATCTGCTGATATGTCATTCGGAAAACTCAAATCAGACATATGCTCAAGTTGTCATGGCTTAAAAGGTATTAGTCCATTCCCGTTTAGACCTAATCTTGCCGGTCAAGATGCTGATTATATAGTCCATCAGCTCAAAGCATTTAAATCAGGTTTCCGTATAAACGATACCATGAAGCAAATAAGCGAGTCTTTAAGCGATGGTGAAATGATTACTTTAGCAAACTATTACTCCAGACAACCCACTGAATCCATTGATGGCGGAGACCCTTTGTTGATAAAAAAAGGAAAAGAAAAGTATTCGCTTTGCTGGAGCTGCCATGGTGATAATGGCGAGGGAGCGGGAAGCTATCCACGGATTGCTTCTCAACATTCTCAATATACAGTGCAAGAGCTTAAAAATTTTAGAAATGGCTCTCGCAAAAACCCTGTAATGAAAGCAATTATTTCAGAGTTAAGTTTAGATGATATGGAAGCGCTTGGAGCCTATCTTGCTACCTTAAATCCCCATATACAATATGATTAAGGAATGATAGGGAACAATTAGTAATATACCGAAAGCAGTTACCTAAATTTATTTACAGAGCAAAAAAACGCGTAACTCAACATTCAGATGAATGTCGGGTTACGCGCAAGTGACACTTTTATTTCCCTGTACATCATCACACTTCGTTTGATAAGCTGATCCGAGCTACACAAATAACTATCATGTCTCGGTTAACAAAGCATAAGCGTAATACTATTTCTTAATTTGTACCATTAGATCATCATTCCACTCTCCGTCAACTTGAATATGGGCTGCTGCGTCATAAAGCACTGCCTCAATCAAATTGTGATTTAGATAAACATAAGTACCTGGTTGTTTAAATTCATATAAAGCTGCAACAGCTGAACCTCCAGCCACAAACCAGGTTTCATAATCTGAGGTGGGAGTTGAACTAAATGAACCACCATGCCAGACAAGGTCTGCATGACCACCAATAAGGTGTGGTCGAGAATCACGATTAGCTTGAGAATGAATGAATAATACTTTTTCTCCGACTTTTGCAGTTAATGCGTTTTTACCAGTTAAAGAACCAGCAGCTCCGTTAAAAACCAAATGCGTTGGGATAAGCTTTTTCATAACATTTAAAGTTTCTGACATTGCAAGCAGTGGCGAATTGAATGATTTATAAGACCCATCCTCATTCTTAGGAACATAAAAATCCTGTTCACCAATGTAATAGGCTTTGTCATACTGGATGGGCTTTCCTTCTCTGTCTTTTAGACCATCTCTGGGAAGTATCATAATTGCACCATTCATACCAGAAGCAACATGATAGGGAATTTGTGCGCCTCCAGGGGCACAGTGGTAAACAAAAACGCCTGCTTTTACTGCCTTGAAACGTATAGTCTTTGATTCTCCAGGATCGACCTTCATTAAACCTGCACCCCCTAAAGCGCCAGTTGCAGCATGAAGATCAATAGTATGGCGTAATTGATTTGAACTGGAATTTTTCAAAGTGAGTTCGACATAATCTCCCTGATGAGCCACAATCATAGGTCCAGGGACACTACCATTAAATGTCAGGGTTTGAACGGTCACACCATCGCCAATATCGACATTTTTCTCTATTACCTCTAATTCAACCTCTATAATTTTAGGACTATTTTCTGCTACCTGTTTATGGTCAGGTAAGTAGGGAGGGTCGACTAACGTCTGCCTCACTCTAGATAAATCATTTATGTTGCTGACTATCGATTTTGCATTAATACTTTGGTTTTCAACCACTTGTTTAGATGTATTACTACATCCAATAATAAAACTGCAAATAAAGAAAAATAGCATATTTGTTTTCATTTTTCGTCTCCTTCTAATTCTAAAGATTTCTTAATTAACTTTATTAACTATAAACCTTTTTTTGTCAAAAAAAAGCAAGCATATGCTGATTATTTTGTAGGCATATGATGATTATTTTGTAGGCTAACAATTACATCTTTATAAGAAAATACGAAAGGTGAATTCAGTTCCGAAGGGCAATTCCAATATTCATGCAAACAAATTCGCTCGCTGGCACTATTTCCAGCGAGCCGAAAAAAGCTTGTCTCAAACTAACGTCTGGTTTAACGAATTAAAATATTATCCCCCTTACCCAGTTTAGGGTCAGCATCGGGCATATTCATTAGCACAGTAATTGCTCCCCGTAATGCTGCACTCATTGTATGATCAACAATTGCATTATTGGTTGGATGGTCAGCAGGCGAAACCAGATCAAAAGTATCTGCTGTAGCAACTGCTACGTTATATGTTTGAATACCATGCAATGTATTTTTTGGATTTCCGTTGATATAAACTTTATCCCAGATTCCGGCAATGGGATGAAAGGCAACCGGATTGTTAATGTTCGCATTAACAAAAAATATCCGTACACGTTCACCTGGTTTGGATTGTAAAGTCAATGAAGC
>DAOVVZ010000115.1:0-5610 GCA_030636915.1 Methylomarinum sp.
CAATACCCTTTTCATTAGCAAACACGTCCGCCACTACTAAAATTTCTTTATTTGCCATTGCGCCCTCCTTTTTTAATTGAATAGTCAGGCACTAGGCGAGCTTTGCTCATAGCCTGAAATGGGATTTCTAAACTCTGGTCAGCTTGCTGAAGAAAAATAACATCTCCTTCAACTTTTTCTATCTGTCCTATGATTTTTCTTTGCTTATTAATTGGTTTAAATAAATTAATCAGTACCGTACTACCTACATACTGTTCAAACTGGCTTAATTTAAAAAAAGGTCTAGCGGTACCGGGCGAAGAAACTTGTAATTCATAATTATCTGAAATCGGATCTTCAACATCCAGCATACCGCTAACCTGATGACTTACTTTGGTGCAATCCTCAAGCACTACACCATTTTCTGTGTCAATATAAATTCTTAACAGACCATTGCGTGGATGCGGGTTATATTCAATACCGACACATTCATACCCTAGACCTTCTACAATTGGTTCAATTAAACCAACCAAATGCTCAGGAGCCTGCTTCATATTGCCTCACTTTATTTTGCACAAAAAAAAAGAGCCAACGGCTCTTCCATAAAATCCTATAAATTCCCGAGCTTTTCTTAAGCCCAGAAAACAAAAAACCCCAAAAAGGGGTTCTCATAAATATCTGGTAGCGGGGGCAGGATTTGAACCTACGACCTTCGGGTTATGAGCCCGACGAGCTACCAAGCTGCTCCACCCCGCGATTGATTTGAACTATTATAAGCCTTTTTTCAGGTTTGGCAAGTGTTATTTTAAATTTATTTAAAATAACTAAATTACACGATAAGAAATAGTATTAATCCAGCAAAAATGCCAGCCAATACATCATCAAGCATAATCCCTAAACCACCTTCTACCTTTTGATCAATCCATTTGATCGGCCACGGCTTTAAAATATCAAAGAATCTAAATAAAACAAAACCTAAGAGCAAAGTATACCACGAATAAGGAACTAGCCACATAGTAATTAAAAAACCTGCAATTTCATCCCACACAATCCCACCAAAATCATGCTCACCTAGTAACTTCGCAGCAGCACCACAAATCCAGATACCGCTTACACTTACCAAAACGGTTAAAGCACTGTACACCCATATATTTGATTGCATAAAAATCAGATACACAGGGATAGCTGCTAAGGTACCCATAGTCCCAGGCATTTTTCTTACCAGGCCAGAGCCAAATCCAAATGCTAAAAACAACCATAAATTAGAAAGTATCTGCCTAATCGATAATTTGTTTCTACCGTATCTTTCAAGAAAAATGCTCAAAACCTTTTACCTGCAATTGCTCTGTTACGCCAAACCGATTAATTCGTAGACCAGCCCGCACCTCAATAACACCAACCTGAGTACACTCTACATTAATAGCGCTTACCTTTTCAGGACTCACCGTAAAACATAACTCATAATCTTCGCCCGCGGACAATGGCATCTGCCAGTCCCCTGTCTCATTAATATAGTCATTAACCTGCTCAGTTAAAGGTATCTTCGCCCAGTCAATACTCGCACCAACGCCGCTTGCCTCTAAAACATGCTTTAAGTCAGATGCAATACCATCTGACAAATCAATACAAGCACTTGCATACGAGCGAACAGATAAGCCCTCGTTAATGCGTGGATTGGGATTATGGAATTGCATTAAAGCAGATTTTGGAGTAACACATGAATAGCCCTGCTCTATCTTAAATCCTAAACCCGCCTCACCTAGGCAGCCTGTTACAAAAATCAAGTCACCTACTTTTGCAGTTGATCGCTTTATTGCCTGTCCTTTTGGAACCAAGCCAAAAGCCTGAACCGTTAAAGTTAAAGCACCTGAGGTTGTATCTCCCCCGACCAAATCAACTGAAAACTGCTTAGCCAAAGCAAAAAATCCTTCTGAAAATGCTTTTAACCAATCCTCATCAACCTTAGGCAAGGTTAAAGCCAGAGTCACTGAAACCGGCTCTGCACCCATGGCAGCCAAATCACTTAAATTAACCGCCAATAGTTTATGAGCCAACTGTTTTGGATCTGCTCCCGCAAAGAAATGAACACCTTCAACCATGGTGTCAGCAGTTATTGCCAACTCATAACCCGAAGGTACAGACATTAAGGCACAGTCATCACCAACACCTAAACGGTTAACTGCTATATTTTTTACCTGCCTGGAAAAATAACGCTGGATTATTCCAAACTCAGAAACTGCCATTACTTTGCTTTAGCTTTTATTTCTTCTGCGCGTGTTTTTTGAGATACCTTATCTAAAATACCATTGACGTATTTATGACTACCATCCGCACCAAAACATTTTGCTAAATTAACCCCTTCATTAATAATCACTTTATAAGGTGTATCCAGGCGGTTAATCAATTCATACACACCTATCCTCAAAACAGCTCTCTCAACTGGATCTATTTTTTCAACAGGTCGATCAACAAATTCAGATAATGCTTCATCAATTGCTGTTAATTGCTTAGGCACACCATAAAATATTTCTGTAAAATATTTTTTTTGCGCGCCTTTTAGCAATTCTTCTTCTAAAAAGTTCATTTCGATACGATGCAAGCTTTCTCCGGACATTTGCCATTGATATAGCGCCTGTACAGCACACTTTCTTGCATTGGTTTTTGCTGAACTCATTAAGCTTCCAAATTATTAAACAAACTTACCATTTCTACTGCAGACATCGCCGCTTCAGCCCCTTTGTTACCCGCCTTAGTTCCAGCACGCTCAATCGCTTGCTCAATACTATCGACAGTTAACACACCAAAGCTGACTGGCACATCATATTGCAATGAAACAGAAGCAATGCCTTTAACACACTCACCCGCTACATATTCAAAATGTGGCGTACCACCTCGAATAACCGCACCTAAAGCGATAATTGCATCATATTTTTTAGTTGCCGCAATACGCTGAACAACCATAGGCAATTCAAAAGCACCCGGTGCTTTTACTAAACAAATATCTTCTTTATTTGCACCATGTCGAACCAACGCATCAATTGCCCCTCCTTCTAACTGCTCAACGATAAAGCTGTTAAAACGTGAAGCTACAATACAAAATTTACCGCCTTGAACCGATAAATTTCCTTCTAAAGTTTTTATTGTCGACATTTTCTTTCTCTACTCTGTGTTAAATTCTTAATATGATGCTGGCATGACTATCTACGCCAGCCAATAGACTAAAGTTAAGGCGCATAAGCAAAATGCTTTATCCACACTGCTCATGACTCAGCACTATCTATTTTGTATGCTCTACAACTTCTAGATTATACCCAGACAGTCCAAAATACTTTTTCTCAGTCCCCATCACTTTTAATTGGCTTACACCCAAATCAGTTAAAACTCGCGCACCCGTTCCTGTTGTACGCCAATCCATTTTCTTTACAGCTTGGTCCGTTGACATCACACCATTATCTTCCATGTGATATTGATGAATATGCTCAACTAACGATTTATTATCTTCACTTTGCCTTATAACCACCAAGACGCCTCGCCCTTCTTCGGCAATTTTTCTCATTGCTTCACTAATTGCAATCGAGCTGCCCGATCTTGTTGATGAAAACAAATCATCCAATAAATTACGCGCATGTACTCGCACCAGAACTGGCTCGTCAGTAGCCACATCACCCATAACTAAAGCTAAATGTATGTTGTCATCATTTCTATCTTGATATGCATACAATTTAAAGTCACCAAATTCTGTTGGATAATGACACTCACTAATTCTATCCAGGGTATTCTCATTTTGAATACGGTAATGAATTAAATCTGCAATTGTCCCCATCTTAAGATCATGCAGCTTAGCAAAAACCTCAAGATCAGCTCGCCTTGCCATGGTGCCATCTTCATTAAGAATCTCGACAATCACCGCAGCTGGCTCTACACCTGCTAATCTGGCTAAATCACATCCTGCTTCAGTATGACCGGCGCGATTAAGCACGCCACCTGCTTGCGCCATTAAAGGAAATATATGCCCGGGTTGCACCAAATCATCAGGCACTGCATTGGTTGATACTGCGGCCTGCACGGTTAATGCTCGATCTGCAGCTGAAATACCCGTTGTCACACCCTTCGCAGCTTCAATTGAAACCGTAAAGTTAGTTGAATGCGCTGTTTTATTATCATTTACCATCAAAGGTAGTCTAAGCTGCTGACATCTTTCGCGAGTTAAAGTCAGGCAAATTAATCCTCGCCCATACTTTGCCATAAAATTAATGTCATCTGCTTGAGCAAAAGAGGCCGCCATCACTAAATCGCCTTCATTCTCTCGATCTTCATCATCCATAATGATGACCATTTTGCCCTGACGCAAATCTTCGATGATTTCTTCAGTTGTATTCATTTATTAAAAAAACCACTATTCTGTAATAATTCTTCAGTAACCGCACCCGCTGAATGGGCTGCAGCCTCGCCTTTCATTAATCGTTCCATATACCTGGCCAGTAAATCCACTTCAAGATTTACTTCTGTCCCTGCTGTCATATCGCCTAATGTTGTTTCTTGCAAAGTATGCGGCACAATATTGACCGTAAACATTGCTCCATCCACCTCATTAACCGTTAAGCTCACACCATTGATGCAAATAGAGCCTTTCTCAGCAATATATTTGGCCAAATCATCCGCAGCTTTAAATTTAAATCGAAAAGAACGGCCATCTTGATGCTTTGACATAACAACACCCAAACCATCAACATGCCCACTGACTATGTGACCACCCAAACGAGTCGTCGGTGTTAATGCTAATTCCAAATTGACAGCAGTACCTACACGCGCCAATTTCAAACCCGTTCTAGATATTGTCTCATTAGACACATCCGCGCAAAAATAATTTGCACCCAGTTCTACAGCAGTTAAACAAACGCCATTAACAGCAATACTATCGCCTAATGCAGCATCTGCAATAGGCAGTTTTCCCGTTTCAATCTTAAAACGAAAATCCCCACCTTGCGCTTGAACCGCTGCTATTTTTCCTACCGCTAAAATTATTCCTGTAAACATGTCACCCTATTATCTTGTAAATGTAAGCCTTAAATCAGCACCCACCTGTCTGACAGATGCCATATTTAATAATTTTTTATCAGCCATGTTTTGCATTGCTGGCAGATGAAACAACCCTCGCCCCTGATCACCCATGATACAAGGTCCCATATAGATCCGCCATTCATCGACATAATTCTCGCTCAGCAACTCACCATTAAGAATAGCCCCTGCCTCCACCAAAACCGTATTAATTTGCTGCTGCCCAAGGAACACCATAACAGCCTGCAAATCTAAACGTCCATCTTTACTATTGATCTGAAAAACCTGACAACCAGCATTTTCTAATTTTGCAATTTGTTGCTTATTATCACTACAGGTTAAAACCCAGGTAAGTCCAGGGAGGTTAATCATTGCCGCGTCTTCAGGCATCTGTAACTGTGAATCAAGCACTACTCTGATCGGTTGTTTAACTTCCACATCCAGACGAACATTCATTGATGGATCATCCGCTAAAACCGTATTAATCCCAGTTAGAATAGCTGAACTTTCCGCTCTATAATGCTGAACATCAAGTCTTGCTTGCCCAGAAGTAATCCATTTGCTTTCCCCTGA
>DAOVVZ010000240.1:0-4005 GCA_030636915.1 Methylomarinum sp.
CAAATTAACCATTTTGATAACCGGCGCTTCACTAGCCAAATCTTTTAGATGCTCAAGATCTTCACTGCCTATTTCATCCGTTTCAAGATGATCTACCAACTGATCCATTTGCGACTTGCCATCCCCATATTGAATCTCCAGCGCCGCATTAATTTCAGATAATAAACCTATTTGTATCTCAATTTTTTTCTCGGTTGCCAGTTTTAATGCCTGTACTATAAATTGATCCTGCGGATCCATTACAGCAACTAAGATAGAATTCTCATCTGATTTCAAACCAATCGCATGATTATGCTTGAGGAACCGAAGGGGAATATCTTCTTTAAATGGCGTTTCTAGCGGATATTGTGAGGCCTCAACTTTTGCTATTTGACGGCTTTGAACAAAGCTCTCAGCAATATCACGCTCTGAACACAAGCCGAGTTTAATCAATAATTGCGGTATTGAGTCGGACATAGCCGACTGTTGCATGCGCTGCACTTTATTAAGATCTACAGCAGATAATTTACCTCTGTGCTGCAAAATGGCTAAGAACTCTGCGTACTTATCATCCTGCTCACTTATTACATTCATATACAACCGCCCTTGCTGCTAACTAGTCATGTATCAGCAATGTACGTGCTAATGCAATGATATCTTTTACTTGAATATCTTTAATTGAAAAATCATTTTTATCCAATTTAAATGGATTAACCACAGATGAGGACTTTAATACTTTATTAATTGGCGTTTGATATACACGACTTATTGGCGTCGGTCCAAATAAGGTAATAGAGGGTATATTCAGGCCCCAAGCCATATGTGTTGGACCTGTATCATTTCCAATCACTAAATCTGATTGCGCTAAAGCCGCTTTGAGCTTATTAAAATCGAGTTTGGGTAGTACTGTTGCACACTCTGTTTGGCTGGCTATCCATTCTGCCGCTTGTTTTTCTTGCTCATTACCCCAGATAAGTAAACTATTGGCATCCAAGCCTTGAATCACTTGTAAATATTGCTCTTTAGGGTAGTTTCTACTCTGCCAGGTTGAGCCTATTACAAAAACAATATTCGCTTTATCCTTTATAAAATAAGATGCTACAGAATCATCACCCGGCTTATAAAAAAGAAAGGGGGCTTTGTTAATAATTTGCTGCTCACTAATTTCAACGTCCAATGGACGCCCAATAACAGCAACATTCCTATCTATGGTATTGGCATCATAAGGAATAGCGACTTTTGTTTTATACAACCAGGTCGCAGGCTTTTCTCTAATAGACTGTTTATCAAAACCGGCGGTATTGGCAGATAAAAGTCTTGCTGTAATGGCTGACTTAATTAGGCCTTGAGCATCAATCACACAATCATAATGCCTGTTAGCATATAGTCTAAGTTTCTTAATCTCAGCAAACAGCTGTGCTTTATTATCTTTGAGTGATTTTAAATCAACAGTTAATATCTGATTAATATCAGGGTTTTCGGCTAAAACACCAGCAAAACGAGCCTCAACAACCCAGTCTATTATTGCATCAGGATAGCTTTGTTTAATAAATTGCAAAGCCACCATTGCATGAACAATATCGCCTAAAGCAGAAAGTTTAACAATAGCTATTTTCATAATGCTAACTAATCAATTTCAGCTAATACGAGTTGAGGGGAAATATCAACTAAGCAGCGCGTATGACCTAAAGGACATTCACGTTTGAAACACGGTGCACAATCCAGGTTAAGATTAAGTACTTTTGCAGTAGCGTTTAAAGGTGGGGTAAAGCGAGGATCAGATGAACCATAAATAGCGACAATTTTCTTATTTAAAGCCGCTGCCACATGCATTAATCCCGAATCATTACTCACAACCACTTCAGCTAATGACATTAAATCAATAGCCTCAGCGAGTGATGTTTTGCCACTAAAATCCTCACAGCCATGACCTACCAGTTGATTAATCTGTTCAGAAATTGACTGGTCTTTAGCCGAACCAAATATCCAGACTGACCAACCATCGGCGATTTTTTGCCTGGCTAATTCAGCATAATGTGTCGCCGGCCATTGTTTAGCGGGGCCATATTCTGCGCCTGGGCATAAAGCTAAGACTTTATTTGAAACATCAACCTTAAACTGCTTAATCACCGCTTGTTGATCATCAGCTTTAATTGCAAGTGCAGGCGTTGGATAATCTTTAACTGGCTGGTTTTTGGGTAAAGCTAAAGCAACAAAGCGCTGTACTGTCATAGTCAGTGTTTGCTTGTCTAACTTACGCGCATCATTTAATAAGCCCCAGCGCATTTCTCCTAAAAACCCTGTACGTAATGGAATATTTGCAAAAAAGGGAATTAATGCGGATTTCCACGAGTTAGGTAATAAAATCGCTTGATCGTACTGCTTCACTTGTAATTGTTGCCCTAATGTCTTGCGTAAACTCCAGCCAAACTGGCCATGAGTTAATGGCATCGCAATCGCTTGTGTTACCTCGGGCATACGTTCTAATAAAGGAAAAGACCAAGCGGGTGCCAATACGTCAATCTGACAACTGGGTTGCTGATCTTTTAGGGTCATAAACAGGCTTTGCGCCATGACCATATCACCGACCCAGGAAGGGCCGATGATGAGTATTTTATTTATATGTTCTGGCACTTAAGAAACGTAGCTTAACCATTCATTATGATCTGTTTTACGTCCATTAACATAATCAAAATATAGCGTTTGTAACCTTTCGGTAACTGGCCCTCGTGCACCAGACCCAATTACTCTGCCATCATATTCTCTAATAGGGGTCACTTCTGCCGCCGAGCCAGTAAAGAATGCTTCATCTGCAACATAAACTTCATCACGCGAAATACGTTTTTCAATCACTTCAAATCCATTTTCATGCGCTATCGTCATTAATGTATCACGCGTAATACCTTCTAATGCCGAGGTCGTTTCTGGTGTGTATATTTTTCCGTCACGCACAATAAACAGGTTTTCCCCACTGCCTTCTGCGACAAAACCTTCATGATCTAACAATAATGCTTCATCATAGCCTGTTGATAAAGCTTCTTGTAAAGCTAAGATTGAGTTGATGTAGTTACCATTAGCTTTGGCTTTACACATCGTGCTATTGACATGATTTCTAGTATACGAAGAGGTTCTGATACGAATCCCTTTCTCCATACTTTCATCACCTAAATAAGCGCCCCATTCCCAAGCCGCAATCATCACATGTACTTTTAGATTATCAGCTCTTAAACCCATGCCTTCTGAACCATAAAAACACATGCTACGAATGTAGGCACTGTCTAAATTATTTTTTGCCACCGCTTCCCGGTGCGCCAGGTTGATCACATCCTTATCAAATGGGATCTGCATATTTAAAATATGCGCCGAACGATACAATCTGTCTGTATGTTCTTGCAGCTTAAAAATAGCTGTGCCTTTTTCAGCATGATAGGCTCTTAATCCTTCAAATACGCCAGCGCCATAATGTAAGGTATGAGTTAATACGTGAACTTTAGCTTCACGCCATTCCACCCACTCACCATCCATCCAAATTACACCGTCTCTATCATCCATCGTCTTCATATTTCTTGCCTGTTAGTCTTTAGCTGACATGAACTCATGCCATATTTTTTCAACTTGAGATCGTATTTCTACAAAATCATCTTTTCTTGCCATCGCGCGTTCACCTTGTAAAACTTGATGATGGCCATAATCCCGATATTCACAATATGCCTGTTTAAGAATCTCTGTCTGCGAATCAGATATTAATCTGTGATGATTTAAAACTTCCAGCAGTCTTATATTATCAGTAAAGGTTGTTAAGTCTTTATTTTCTGAAGCATACGCTAATATATTAAATTGTACTATAAACTCAATATCGACAATACCACCGATGCTTTGTTTTAAATCAAAAGTATCACTTTCTTTTTTCGTTAATGCCACTCGCATTTTGTCACGCATCTCACGCACTTCTGTTTTTAGGGCTTCGGTATCACGTTTAATACTTAAAA
Organism: Methylomarinum sp.; assembly: GCA_030636915.1. Taxonomy (GTDB): domain Bacteria; phylum Pseudomonadota; class Gammaproteobacteria; order Methylococcales; family Methylomonadaceae; genus QPIN01. The sequence goes on from DAOVVZ010000240.1 coordinate 3,969, forward strand.
CCCTATGGCGTATGGCTTCATATTGCTGCTTTAAAAC
>DAOVVZ010000304.1:0-3510 GCA_030636915.1 Methylomarinum sp.
GTCTATGGGTAATGTTAAGTGAGAATCTAATGCCACTGCACCATGCCCAGGAAAATGCTTACCTGTCGCAGCCATGCCTGCCGATTTCATACCTTTTCTGAATTGGCTGGATAATTGAGTTGCCAATTGTGGGTCTTGTGAAAAAGAGCGGTTTCCAATGATTTCACTTACCCCACAATCTATATCAAGCACGGGAGCAAAACTAAAATCTACGCCAACAGCTAACAATTCAGATGCCATAAGCCAGCCTGCGGATTCAGCAAGATCAGGGTGTTGGGCGAAGACCGAGGCAGGGGGCAGCCGGGTAAAACCTGTTTGAAAACGCTGAACTCTACCGCCTTCCTGGTCAACTGCAATTAAAATTTCGCCTTCGCGAGCATCACGAATACTTTGGATAAGTTTGGCTATTTGCTCTGGAGAGGTATAATTGCGAGAGAACAAAATGACAGCACCCGTATTAGGATGGTTGATTTTTTTCTGTTCAAGCAGTGAGAGTGTTACACCCTCAATATCAATCATCACTGGGCCAATGGATTGTTTCTTCATAGTTCAGTTGTTATAAGTATAAATAGTAAGCTAACTCGACAAGGCAAGTGTATGCGAATTTTAATTTTATTTTCAATTTTAAGTTTATTTCTGGGGTCAATTATTGTTTATGCAGATGATGAAGCCCCAACAAAACTTGAAATAGAATATCTGGAAATGACTCCTAAGTTTACTGTTAATTTAGATAAACCGAAAAAATATTTGAGGATCAATGTGCAGTTAATGGTGGAAGGTGCCGAATATATAGAAAAAATAAAAAAACATTTGCCTGCATTAAGGCATGAATTGATTATGTTGTATAGCGGTCAATCAGCAACTGAATTGCAAAGCATGGAACAGCGTGAAGCATTAAGACAAGAGAGTAAGGCGGCGATTACCAAGGTCTTGGATAATCTTTCTAATAGTGATGGTTTTAGAGATGTGTTTTTTAGTGAGTTTTTAATTCAATAAAAAAATACTGCGTAGAGCGGACTTTAGTCCGCTTTGCAAACCAGCTGTTATTTGTAATCAGCAAGCACTGAATTTTGTATTAAAGTCTTTGTTTTTTCAATGGCTTGTTCAGTATAAGGTACAGCATCATATTTACCCCAGACAGGTGCTGGCCAGGCAATATCATTTTTATAGCGCACGATATGATGAATGTGCAGTTGAGGAACCATGTTGCCAATAGCCGCAATATTCATTTTGTCGGCTTTATATATTTCAGCCAGGTGTTTGGCAAGAAAGCTTGATTCTTGCTGTAATTGCTGTTGTTCTTGTTCTGATAATTGATAGATTTCACTAATATCCTTTCTTTCAGGAACCAATACAAACCACGGGTATTGACTGTCGTTAATTAATAAAAGCCTAGATAAATTGAACCGCCCGAGTTCGATGCTATCTTGTTTAAGGCGAGGATGTAATTGGAAAGTCATGGTTATTTGTGTTGTACTTAAAGTTACCAACTATAAATAATAATAATAAAAAAGCCAAGATCTTATGAATGCTGCCACTATTACTGCTCAATCAGCACAACCAGAAAACAAATTAGCCGTCTCTTTTAAGTTAATACTCGGCTTGTACGCAATAATGCCGCTTTGTTTTTTAGTCTATTTGGCAGATGAATTCCTTTGGGGAAACTATTTGCAATCGGTTTTACCGAGTAGTCCCACTCATTTTTTACTATTTCAGATTTTATTCGGTACGCCTCACATTATCGCCAGCGCCATATTATTAAGCAGTAATACAGAGTATCTACAGTTTTTTAAGTTAAAACTGATAGTGATGACAGTGTTGATTATTATGGTGTTTGGCGTAGGGAGTTTATTTATCCCTTATAAGGTGTTGTACATCGCTACTGCATGCTGGACGGTTTATCATGTGTTTAAGCAACAACATGGAATAGGTAAGGGGGTTTGTCGCTTGCCGAAGTGGGCTTTTTACTGGTTGTTGTGGCTAAGTGTTAGTGCAGGTATTTTTATTTATATGGGGATCTTTTTAAAAGACAGCTTAGAACCTGTACATGCTGACTGGATAAAACTTATCTCGGCTGTATTAACTATGGGGTTGGTTTTAAGCTCAATCTTATGTCAAAGATATGTGACGACCCAGTTTGGAAAATACTTTTTGTGGTCAAATACACTACTGATTGTGAGTAGTTTTTATTTCTATATACAGCAGTATTATTTTCTGGCGATATTAGTTCCTCGTCTGGTTCATGATGCAACAGCCTATGTTTTTTATGTAGCACATGATTACAACAAGCATCACGAAATGCCGCAAAACAGAATCTACCAATATGCTAAAAAATGTAATCTACATGTCTTTTTAGTATTGCCTATATTGTCTTTTTCTTTGACTTATCTGTTACAGGCTTATGGTGATGATATGGTTAATCTAATCACCCAATTCTTTTTTAGCACAGAAATCTACAAAGCCATAACCTTGGGGTTAATAGGCTACTTGTCCTTAATGCACTATTATATGGAAGCCTTCACCTGGCAGGCAGGTTCACCATTAAGACGCTATATTCGGTTTTCTAAATAAGGAAGCAGGTTGAATAGCTGGTTTGTCATTCCTTCCCATCGCTCCAGCATGGGAATGCATCCGACTAGGCCCTGAGTAGAGAATTGTGGTGAAGAGTTGATTTTCTGTTTGAACACTCAAGAACTGAATGTTATCCCGTTTAGAGTTATTGGCTTTACGTATTGTTAATTAGCGGTTGACTGGGGCTGGCGTGCAAGCTATTCAGATCTGAATAATATTTTGTTATGCATCTTGAGCGATATGAGTGATAACCAAAAAATAGTATGTGAAAAAGTAAACGTGGAATTAGACGTTCCAGAGCGAGGATCAAAGCTTGGTTTAGCTATCTCTACTATTGGTATCGAACCCATTAATGGTGTTCGTGTCGCTCCTGAAAATGGAACAAATGGTTGGTATATCTGGTGTGGTGGAGAAATGTCAGAGGATGATGATTTTTTCTCCCCACTACATGTTGATAATATAGAAGAGTATCTTCCTGTAGTGAATAAGTATTTAGGGCTGCCTCCAGGTTATCGGTTTCAAGTTGATAACTCCGGCTATGAAGACATTTGGTACGACGAAAGCTTACTTAATAACTAATAGAAAAATTTATGAAAATTACCGACTTCCTTATTTTTGACTCCAACGGGGATCATATAGATTCAGATGCATTTGGGAACAACGTAGCATTTAAGTGTTGTGAGTGTGGGCATCCCGTTTTGGCTACTGCGCTAGATAATCAGCGTGGATCAGATGAAAATCATCCATCTGCATGCAAAGGATGTGGTGAAGAATACTTTTTGGATATTCGGGAGAGAGCGGAAAAGTTATATATCCACAACCTTCGTGAATTCAATGCATAACAAAAGCATTCAACTCGGACGTTTTGTAGCGGTGTTAATGCTGGCGTTATGCGCCCATGCAGGGGCAAACAGTAGAAAATAAATCAGTAGTGAAAAA
>DAOVVZ010000061.1:0-7074 GCA_030636915.1 Methylomarinum sp.
AATAGGTTCTGATTGTTTTTTTATGAATAATAGCCATGTAGCCCATGACTGTGTGGTTGGCAATAAAACGATATTTGCCAATAATGTGGCGATTGGCGGTTTTGTTGAAATTGGTGATAATGTTTTTATGGGCGGTGCTGTTGTTGTGCATCAGTTCTGTCGTATAGGATCTTACGCGATAGTGCAGGGCACAACCGGGCTTAATAAAGATGTCATTCCATTTATGCTGATTGGTGGTAGACCAGCAAAACACTACCGTTTGAACACGGTTGGCTTAAGACGGGCTGGGATAAAAGGTGCTCGTTACAAGGTATTATCTTCGGCATTTAGGTTGCTCAGAAATAAAGAAAGCCTAGATGGATTGGAACAAACAGAAGAGTTAAAATCTCTCCAGCAGTGGTTAAATGCAGAAACAAAACGCGGTATTCATGGTTTTGTTGAGCTCTCTTAGCGGATAGATTAAATATTAATACGAATAAATTCTTAGGAAATACATGAAACAAGCAATTATTTATGCATTAGATTTTGACGGCGTAATTTGTGACAGCGCGCTAGAAACTGGTGTTTCAGGATGGAAAGCCGCAGCAAAAATCTGGGATGATTTTACTACGTCTTTACCATCAAAGGATTTCTCAGATAGGTTTCGTCAGGTTCGACCCAATATGGGGACAGGGTATGAGGCTATTCTAATAGCTAGAATGTTAAATGATGGTGAGACTGTTGAAGCAATTATGGATGATTATGATGATAAGAAACAAAAAATAATTGATGACTCAAGCCTGGAAATAGATTCTCTAAAGAAAATATTTGGTGAAACTAGAGACTCCTGGATTAAAGATGATATAGATGAATGGATTAAGATGAATCCATTGTTTCCTGGCATTAAAGAAAAATTACAGCGATTAAGTGAACAAGGCTTTTGGTATGTTGTTACAACAAAACAAGAGCGTTTTGTTAAAAAGATATTTAGAGCTAATCAAATTCAACTACCAGAAGAACGCATTTTTGGTTTAGATAGAAATAAGACTAAAGAAGAAATATTAATTGATTTAGTTGCTAAACATACGGAAGAGAAAATTTATTTTGTTGAAGATATGCTGCCAGCTTTATTAAAGGTATTTAATAACAGTCAGTTAGCGTTAGTTAAATTATTCTTGGTATCATGGGGCTATAACACTGCAGAAGATAGGCTGAGTGTGGGTAACTATGATATTGAATTAATCAATATTGAAGATTTCCTAGAGGAACCGTTATAGAATGGTATTAAGTTGATTTCACTGTAAGTTGAAAAGCCGCTAATGAGTGGCTTTTTTTCTACTGTTCATTTTTGATGCAGTATTGTGGCGTCCTGAGAGGGAGGTGCTGTCTAAATGCATAACCTATTGATTTACAGCTCATAATTAAAATTATTTTTCATTTTGTGTGGCGTCTTACTATTACAAAATACCACGCCCATTGTTCGAAGTCCAAAATATCATTCAATCCTTTGATTTTAAATGTAATCTTCTGCCGACATCTATTTTTAATTAAGTGGTGGACAATACGCGCTCACTTAAAACAATCTAAAGGAAATAAGATGAAAATAATTGCCCTGCTAATAACTATTTTGACCCTGACAGGGTGCGGAACAATGATTACTGTTCCGATAGACCAGTACAGAGCAAGGCCTTATTAAGTTTTGACTGATTCGAATCAGCCAAAACCAGAGTTTCAAACAAGAGAAAAAACTTATTCTACAATATTTTATTTAGATGGCTCTTAAATAAAGGCTGTAATTCGTCCAGTTGATCTTCAATTGACCATGTGACGGCTTGAGATAGCAAATCCAATAAAATAATCGCATTAACCGTTGCGTCTTGTTTAATAGCTGCCCTAATTCGATTGGCAAGTGCCCGATTAATTATTTTTAATTTAGCATAATTTTCTGTTAATCCTTTAAACCCCATTTCAAAGCTCATACCTTGTTGATGTCTAAAATATTGAGCTAACATATACATAGATGTTGTCCTGTAAATTGTTTCTTCTTCACTCGCTAAGGGTAAATGAAACCGTGCCATAGGTTTTAAAAATTCCAAATGAGGACATGGGCTTGTCGCCATGATTAATCCGAGTATTGAACTCATTGCTCGCTGCATGGTTGTATTGGCAGAAATGGTTCTATCAGCTGTAGTGATGATGACATTAACTTCATCATAAGAAACCAATGAGTTAGAAACGTTTAATAAAGGGACCAGGTTTTTAGCGACAGGGCAAAAAGCATTTTTTTCAATATTTAGCGGACAGTTAGAGCATTGGTTAAAATCCAGTGCCGTCCAAAAAGGAAGTTCTTCATCATTTGGCTGCAGAGTGACGGTTAATGAGTCAATTTCAATATTTAATTCAATTGACTCTTTATCTGGAAAATTAAATTGATATGAATAGACTAATAAGGAATCCTTCATCTACTTTTTATCTCCTAAATGGCTAAGCTTTTACTTATCATAAAATATATCTCGTAATAAAATATAAATATCTGTCAATTCTATTAATTTGTTATAGACTTACCTGGTTACCCATGAGCTTCCGCCATGTTATATAAATTAAAGACTGACGTAACTGTAACACTATATACCACACGTCATTCCCGAAGTCTTTTATCGGGAATCTATTCATAGTATTTTTAGATTCCTGCTAAGAAAATGCAGGAATGACGAGGAGTGTTATTGGTATTTTTAAAATAGCGGAAGCTCGTGGGTAATCAGGTAGACTTAAATACAATACATATACACTCTATTGAATAAAACCTAGAGACAGAAACATGACTGAAAACAGTGCAAAAAAAGCAAATATTTTATTAGTTGATGATGAAACTAACGTACTGCGTGCACTAGGTCGATTACTTAGGGATTATGATATTACTGCATTAACTAGTGCAGAAGAGGCTCTATTAGTTGCAAAAGAAGTTAAATTTGATTTAGTTATTTCTGATTTCAAAATGCCAAGTATGAATGGCGTTGAATTTTTAATCAAGTTCATGAAACTTCAGCCTAATTCAATACGTATGATTCTCACAGGTTATGCTGATTTAGAAAGTGCACAAACTGCTATTAATGAAGCAGGCGTTTATCGTTTTATCAACAAGCCATGGAATAATATTGAAATAACTAATGCTGTAAAATCTGGATTGGAATATCAACGTGTTTTATTAGAAAATAGTCAAATGGCTAATCAAGTTAGAGAGCAGCAGAAATTGTTAAATGAGAAAGATAACCTGCTAAAAGCTTTAGAAAAAGAAGAGCCGGGTATTACCCAAGTCAATTGGGCCGATGATGGTTCAATTATTATTAATGAAGAAGATTATGAATAAATTGATTTGGTATTAATTAGCCTTTTCACCAGCTCCTAATCGTACTTTGATCACTAATTCATCGCCCACTTTTTCTCTCAATGCTAGAATATCATATATCTTTTTCTTTTCTAAAATACAGTCTTTAAGATAGAGCCTATCATTATAATAAATTTCAGCTACCTCCATACCAGGTTCTAGCTTAGTCCATGACATTTCGACAATTGGACGCTCATTAACATCCTTGGTTTCTTTTAAGACTTCAAAAAAAGTGTCGACAATAACTGGGTCATAAAAAACATCTTTCTTTTTAAGCAAACGACTTTGTACATCTTCGACAGACATGCCTTCACCCGTCATAGAGCCTTCTATGAAAGCAATATAATCCCTAACAACACTTAATATACGTGCTCCCCGAGGAATTTGTTCACCATGTAGGCCGTCTGGATATCCACTACCATCAAAATATTCAAACTGGTATTTAATTAAAGTAGCTGCGTCTTTTAATTGAGTCATGTCTTTTAATAACAACTCACCTTCTAGGGCATGTCTTAAATAACTTTTCCTTGCTTGGATTTTCATTTCAAAATATGACTGTGACAACAACTCATCCGGCAACCCCATTTTGCCAATTTGTAACAATAAACCAGCATATAAAATACTGTTAGTATCGTCTTCAGGTAGTCCCAATTTTATAGCAACACGACGAGAAAAATTAGCAATATAAGTTGAATGTCCGCTTCTAATGCCTGGGCGCATTTCAATAACTTTTGCAAATGTTTTAATCGAATCAGTATATTGTTTTTTTAGCGTTTTATGTGCTTTATCCAATTGCCTAAATGATATTTTAAGCTGTGCAGTCCGTTGTTCTACCTTGTCTTCCAGATTACTATTCAAGTCTTTTAATTGCACATTTTGCTTATGAATAATTTCAAATAGCTGTACTCTTTCTTCTCTTAAACGCTTTTCTTCAATCGCTTTCGCAACGAGAGATTTAAGTTCATCATCTTCCCAAGGTTTACTGCAGTAACTATAAATTTTCCCTTGATTAACGGCAGTAATGGTTGATTCAATATCAGCATACCCCGTTAATAAAATTCGTACTGTATCAGGCCATTTAGTAGCGGATTGAGTTAAAAACTCGGCTCCATCCATATGGGGCATACGCATATCAGAAATAATTAAATCTATGGATTCTTGCCCTAAAATATCAAGCCCTTTGGCTCCACTTTCTGCAAGGTGAATAACATATTCCGAACCACGAAATAACCGACGTAATGATTTTAAAACATTCGGTTCATCATCAACGCAGAGTAGATGAGCTGGTTTTTTTTCTAACGGTGATTCAAGTGACATATTATTTTTGATTTATCGGTAAAAAAACGCGAAATTTCGTTCCTTTGCCTACCACTGAGTCCACTTCTAATCGACCGTGGTGATCTTGAATGATTTTATATGACAAAGATAAGCCTAAACCAGTGCCTTTACCTACTGGTTTAGTAGTAAAGAAAGGGTCAAATATTTTATTTTTCACATCATCTGGAATTCCTTTGCCAGTATCTTCGACTTCTATCCAGGCATAGTCCTCACCTTCATAGCCTGTACGTACAGTAATCTTGCCAAAGTCATCAATTGCATGAGCGGCGTTAACTAGCAAATTCATAAACACTTGATTAAGTTGTGCTCCTACGCATTTAAAAGGTTTTATACCGCCATATTCTTTAACAATATCTGCTTTATACTTAAGCTCATTATGAACAATATTTAAGGTGGCACTAATACCTTCTTCTACATCAAAAATTTCTCTTTCCTGTTTATCAATACGTGAAAAATCCCGTAAGTCCTGAACAATTTTCTTAGCTCTAGTGGCACCTTCAATAGACTCTTTAACTAAATCCTGTAAATCTTCTTGTAAAAATTCCAAGTCTAACTCTTTAGCTAAGGTATTAAATTCTGACGACAATGAATTATCTGAGGGTAATTCGTTAGCCATCTTTTTAGCCATTGAAGCAACTTGTTTTATATCTGTTAAATAGCCCTTCAAGGTATTTAAATTGGAATAAATATAACCTAAAGGATTATTAATTTCATGAGCCACTCCCGCGGCTAATTGGCCAATTGAAGCCATCTTTTCTGATTGTATTAAATGCCCCTGTGTTTCTTTTAACTGATTATTCAGTCCTAGTTGCTCTTCTTTTTCTTTTTCTAGTACTTGATTCGTTCTTTGTAATTCTAAAGTACGTTTTTCAACTGTTTCTTCTAATGATTTTTCAATTTCTTTTTGCTTGCTGATATCAATACCACAGCCCATAAAACCGGAAATTTGGCCATTCTTACGTTGTCGAGGTACTACCGTTTCTAAGATCCAACGTTCTGTTCCATCTTTATGATTAAGTCGATATTCCGTTTCTATTGCTTTATGCGTGGTTTTAATTTGCTCATAAACGTTCTGTAAAGATTTTCTATCATCCTCATGAACCAATTTCATGCTTCCACCATTCATGCAATCAGTGATTTCCAGTCCAGTAAATTTTAAAAACTGTTTATTAACAAAAACAATCTTACCCTCTGTATTACTAATCCAAATTAGAGCGGGTAAAATATCAGCTAATTCTTTAAATCGCCCCTCACTTTCTCGTAAGGCACCATAAAGATTATTTTTTAAAATTTCAACATTTGATTTAGCTCCCTCACTTAATACAGGAGTTGATAAAATATCAGTCACCATCTTCTTGTCTGTTAATAAAATATGATTAATCAACCATTGCACTAAAAAATCTAATAATTCATCTGTGACTTTATCTGGATTAGCATGACAGGCTTTTTGAGCATTTCTTATTTTCTCAGAAAATTGTTGATGTACGAGTTGGTGTTCCTGAAAAGACTTATCATGGTATTGATGACTCTGCATAAACTTTTCTTCTTCTCTAAAATGATATTTAGTATATTCAACCAACTCATCTAATAGTTTAATAACTACACGGGTATCACCTCCAATGTTAAGGCTTTCATCAAGTTGATTAAGCAGGTCAACCAGTTTTTTATGCTGAATATCAATGCTTTCAATACCTGTTTTATAACTATCATCCCAAATGAAAATTGCCATTTTTACAACACCAAAAAGTAAATATAATTAAATAACTATCTGATTCCCCATGAGCTTTCGCCATGTTATATAGAATAAAGACAGAAGTAACTGGACTGCTATATACCACACGTCATTCCCGAAGTCTTCTGTCAGGAATCTATTCATAGTAAATTTAGATTCCTGCTAAGAGAATGCAGGAATGACTTGGTGTTTATTTGGCTATTTTTAAAATAGCGAAAGCTTAGGGGTAATCGGGAACAACTATTGCCTGTAAAATTTCCTGTAGACTTTTGGTAAGTATAGACCTTAAAGTCTTACGGGGTAAATTACTGATAGAAACATACTTTTATTTTAAAAAATTATCAACAACATGATAAACCCTATGTTATGAACAATACTGTAGCAGTAACACTACTTATAGTAATTGATGATCCTGTTAACTTAACAATTACTGGGATCATTTGAATCCACAGTTAAGGCAGTTTCACAGGCATTAGGAAAACGAGCTTCCTAAACTGCGAGTCACCAATATAATTGTGCCCGTATTGCTAAAGCAAAAGCAGAACAATTGACGTTAGGAAAAAAAATGGTTAACGGCATATACTAGGCTGCAGCTATTCATGATATTAGGAAAATTTACCTGCCAGCTGAAATTTTAAAT
>DAOVVZ010000353.1:0-3139 GCA_030636915.1 Methylomarinum sp.
AGTGGTGCTAAGAACTTGTAAGCTTGTATTGACAAGGCTTTCATTCTGTTTCTGATATCAATAATAACCGATGTTAGAGATTTTTTCAGCCGATTTTAAGGTGAGCGGCTTATAATATGCAACTTGTTATAAATAAAGTAGATTTATGGAAAATTATTCTTACCAGCCTGACTATGAAGTCGAGTCATTAAAAGTACCACCTCATTCTATTCAGGCAGAGCAGTCTGTTTTGGGTGGCTTAATGCTAGACAATCAGACATGGGATTCTGTTGCTGATAAAGTTTTTGTGGATGATTTTTACAGAAAAGATCATCGGTTGATATTTACTGCTATAGAAAAGCTTGCTGAGAAGCAGGTGCCGTTTGATGTCGTTACCCTGTCTGAAACATTAGAGTCAACTGATGAGTTGCAGTCAGTTGGTGGTTTAGGGTATTTGGCGACATTGGCAAAAGATACACCGAGTGCGGCAAATATTGTTGCTTATGCCAACATAGTAAGAGATCGTTCTGTTTTAAGGCAGTTAATTCATATTGGAACTGATATTTCAGATTCTGCCTTCAATACAGAAGGTAGGGATACTAGTGAATTATTAGAGCAAGCAGAACGTGATGTATTTAAAATTGCAGAACAGCGACAACGCGGGCAAGAAGGTGGGTTTAAATCGATCAAGCATCTGCTGGCAAATGCGGTTGATAAGATTGAAACACTTTATGAGCAAGAGGGGAATATCACCGGTGCCAGTACTGGATTTACAGATTTTGATGAGTTAACCTCAGGCTTGCAACCCGCAGATTTAATTATTGTGGCTGGTCGTCCCTCAATGGGTAAAACAACTATTGCCATGAATATAGCAGAAAATGTTGCTATTCAAGGCGATAAACCTGTTGCAGTATTTAGTATGGAGATGCCGGGTGACTCCTTAGCCATGCGGATGATGTCTTCGTTAGGCCGTATTGATCAAAATAAAGTAAGAACAGGTAAGTTGGATGATGATGAATGGCCAAGATTAACTTCAGCTATTAACTTGTTAGCAGAAACTAAACTCTTTATTGATGATACGCCCGCCTTAACGCCAACGGAAGTAAGAGCTAGGTCAAGAAGGTTAGTTCGTGAGCATGGGCCTTTAGGGCTTATTGTGCTGGATTATTTGCAGCTTATGCAATCACCATCAAGCGGTGAAAGCAGGGTGCAGCAGATCTCTGATATTTCCCGAGGCTTAAAGGCCTTAGCGAAGGAGTTAAATGTACCTGTCGTCGCTTTATCTCAGTTAAACCGTAACCTTGAGCAACGTCCTAATAAACGTCCAGTTATGTCCGATTTAAGGGAGTCTGGAGCGATTGAGCAGGATGCCGATTTAATCGTTTTTGTTTATCGTGATGAAGTGTATAACGAAGACAGTCCGGATAAAGGCATTGCTGAGGTGATTATCGGTAAGCAGCGTAACGGACCGCTAGGGACGGTTCGCTTAACCTTCTTGGGGCAATATACCCGATTTGAGAATTTCGCAGGTGATCCTTATTCTGCTGAGGATTATGAATGACCTTAGCGCCTTATGCATTAATCAATTTAGCGGCAATAAAACATAATATAGAAAAAGTACGTGATTATGCCCCTAAAGCTAAGATTATGGCTGTTATTAAAGCTAATGCCTATGGTCATGGTTTGTTGCGTATTGCCGAGGTTTTGAATGATGTTGAAGCTGTGGCTGTCGCTCGTTTATGTGAAGGCATTCAGCTTCGTCAATCGGGCTTTAAAAAAAGAATTACGGTTTTGGAAGGGTTTGTTAGTGAACAAGAATTAAAAGACTTCACGCAATATGATTTAGATGTCGTTGTGCATTCAGTTGGGCAGTTAGATATTCTGGAAAAGTATCATGGGCAGAAAAAACTTTCGGTTTGGTTAAAGTTAGATACTGGTATGAATCGTCTGGGGGTAAGTGCTACTGAGTTTACATCAATTTATCAGCGGCTATTAGATTGTAGCAGTGTTAATAATCCTGTTTTCTTTATGACTCACCTTTCGAGTGCTGATGAGCAGGACAGCTCAGTTACTTTACAGCAAATTAAACGGTTTAAAGAAAAGGTTAAGCCGTATACAGAAGAGAAAAGTATTGCTAATTCTGCGGGTATTATGGGCTGGCCTGATTCAATTAGTGATTGGGTGCGTCCTGGTATTATGTTATATGGGGTTTCACCTTTTTCTGATAGTACTGGGGAGATGTTGGGTTTAAAGCCAGTAATGAGCCTGCATTCGCGCTTAATTTCGGTAAAAGATATTGATGCTGGCGTAGCGGTTGGTTATGCCGGTACCTGGGTGAGTGAAGCCAAAACCAAATTAGGCATTGTGGCAATTGGTTATGGCGATGGTTATCCTCGCTATGCTAAAACGGGAACACCTGTTTTAGTCAATGGAAAAAGAGTGCCGTTGGTGGGACGTGTATCGATGGATACAATTACGGTTGATTTAAATAGTCAACAAAATGCGAAGGCAGGTGATCCAGTTACACTTTGGGGGGACGGATTAGCTATTGAGGAAATAGCGCATTACGCAGATACCATTCCATATACATTATTATGTGGAATTACTCAAAGAGTAGAAAAAAGATAAAATGGATTATGGCTAAAAAACAAAAAACGGCATTTGTTTGTACAGAATGTGGTGCTGAATCCCCTCGCTGGGCAGGTCAATGTACAGCATGTGGTGAATGGAATGTTATTAAAGAAATTCGATTAGGCTCTGCAACACAGAGACAAAGTTCAGGACTATCAGGTTATGCTGGGGATCGATCGCAAGTTCAATTATTATCTGATGTTGATTTGGCGAAAGCAGAGCGTATATCAACAGGGTTGGCTGAGTTTGACCGTGTTTTGGGTGGTGGTATCGTTAGAGGTAGTGTGGTGTTGATTGGTGGTGCGCCAGGAGCAGGAAAAAGTACTATTCTATTGCAAGTAATTGCTAGTGCCGCTCAAAAAGGCGTATCCGTATTGTATGTGTCTGGGGAAGAATCTTTGCAGCAAATTGCTGAGAGAGCGCATCGTTTAGGGCTAGATGTTGGTGCAATAAAAATGCTGGCTGAAACATCGGTGCAAAGTATTTGCAATTGCGTTGATGAAGAAAAACCTGTGATACTCATTATTGA
>DAOVVZ010000320.1:0-3415 GCA_030636915.1 Methylomarinum sp.
CTTGAAAAAGAAGTGAAATTTCTTAACGTGGTGAACAAAATAAATTTTACAATTATTAAATGGAAGTAGGACTTATAAGTCCTGCATGGAATGGTCAAGGTAAAAGACTAGCTTCCAGGTTGTCGAGGTTATTTAGTGTATCATCCTAGACAAAAATTACTTCCTAAGAGAAACTCTAGGGTTTAAACCAGTTCAATTTATCATGTAAGGTAACAACTGTACCAACAATAATTAAAGTGGGTGCTTTAATACCTTTATCTGCGATACTTTGAGGTAAGGTATCTAAAGTACCTGTGAAAACGCGTTGATTGCTCGTGGTACCTTGTTGAATGATCGCAATAGGATGCTCTTTTGAGCAACCGTTATTAATTAAAGACTGGCATATTCTTTCTAAACCAGAAAGCCCCATATAAAATACAATTGTTTGGTTGGGAGCTGATAACTGCTTCCAGTTGAGATCAATAGAGCCGTCTTTAAGGTGACCTGTTACAAAAGTACATGATTGAGCATGGTCTCTATGTGTTAATGGAATGCCTGCGTAGGTGGCGCAACCTGAAGCTGCAGTAATTCCTGGTACCACTTGAAAATTTATGTTTTGTTGTAGTAATGTTTCAATTTCTTCGCCGCCACGTCCAAAGATAAAGGGGTCTCCACCTTTCAAGCGCACCACACGTTTACCTTGTTTTGCCAATGAGGCTAATAATTCATTAATAGAGTCTTGTGGCAGGCTATGATTTTGACGTTGCTTGCCTACATAGATTTTTTCCGAATCTCTTCGGGTTAAATCAAGAATTTCTGCTGATACTAAGCGGTCGTACACGACTACATCGGCTTGTTGCATCAGTCTTAAAGCCCGAAATGTGAGTAGATCAGGGTCTCCGGGGCCAGCACCTACCAGATAAACTTCACCTACATTATCTGACGTTTCAGTATTAGCAATGCGTGTTTTTAATTGATCTTCAGCTTCTTGTCTTCTGCCAGAAAAAACAAGTTCAGCAATCCCGCCTTGTAACACATCCTCCCAAAAAATACGTCGTTGTGAAGGTTCTGTTATTTGTTTTTTAACGTGCCCTCGATATTTTTCAGCCAAATGAGCAAGCTGACCAAATGCTGGGGGAATAATACTTTCTATTTTGGCTCTTAATAAACGTGCTAAAACAGGTGATGCACCGCCAGAAGAAACAGCAGCTATAATCGGTGAACGATCAATAATAGCTGGGAAGATAAAGCTACAAAGTGCAGGATTATCGACCACATTAACCGGGATATTAAGTTTACTTGCGGTATCAGCGACTAAACGGTTGGTATCTTGGTTGTTGGTAGCAGAGACAACCAGGCGAAATCTATCGACATCTGCTGCTTCAAATTTTTTTTCTTTGATTATCAGCTGATGTGCCTCTTGCATGTTTGCAACAGTTGGGCTGATTTCATCTGCAATCACAGTAATAAGCGCACCCGCTCTTGCCAGCAAATCAATTTTACGTGCAGCGATTTCACCAGCACCAATAACCAGGCAGTTTTGTTGTTTAAGTTTTAAAAAAAGAGGGAAATAATCCATTGCTTATCTTTGATTCTCGAATTCTTTTGAGAATGCTATTATAAGCCACTCTTACGATGATTGAGTAGACTAAATTTATGATGGAATTTGATTTAGAGGTTGATGCCAGTGGGTTAAATTGTCCCTTGCCTTTATTGCGTTTAAAAAAAGGATTAATGGAAATTGAATCAGGTGAAATGCTTAAAATTATTGCAACTGACCCAGCGGCTCATTTGGATATTGGGGTTTATACCGATCAAACGGGGCACACGATTGTTGAATTTTTAAAAGACAATGGAAAACAAGTTTTTTATATTCGGAAGAAATAATTCTAATGTGTATTTTGTTGAAATGGGTGTAACTTCTTGTTTGTGAAACGCTTGGTTAATTTGTTTAAGATTGGCTGGTCTGCTAATAAAGTACGCCTAAGCCAGTCTGAAGCTGAGCAGCTTCTTGCTCGACAAGCATTGGTTAGAATGCTTGCTGATGCTAGGGGTGTCAGTATGAAAATAGGGCAGTTATTTGCTGATATTGAAGGTAATAGTGATTATCAAACATTAGTTGAAGGGATAGAGCCTTTCCCGTTAAAACAGATGTTGCCTGTGTTGCAAAAAGGCCTAAATAAACCTGTTAAAAAGGTTTTTAAAAGTGTTGATGAAGCTATCTCGGCCGCATCTTTAGGGCAAGTGCATTTTGCGTTACTTAAAACCGGTGAAAAAGTCGCTGTAAAGCTTCGTTATCCTGATATTGCTGAAGCAATTGATACGGAATTGCGTGTGGCAGGTTTGTTACCTGGGATGGGGCCTGTTAAGCAGTGGGGTTTTGAACTTGAGGCATATAAAAGTAGTTTAAGAA
The DNA here is from genome assembly GCA_030636915.1 of Methylomarinum sp. Taxonomy (GTDB): domain Bacteria; phylum Pseudomonadota; class Gammaproteobacteria; order Methylococcales; family Methylomonadaceae; genus QPIN01. The sequence goes on from DAOVVZ010000320.1 coordinate 2,393, forward strand.
ATAACATGCAACGTGAACTGAATTATCGATCAGAGGCTGAAAGGCAGGATTATTTCTATCAAGTCGTTAAGGTTGACGGTCTTAATGTGCCTTATGTGTATAAGGAATTATGCAGTGAAAGTGTGTTGGTTCAGTCCAGGGCTTCAGGTGTATTGATTAATGAGGTATCTGGCTGGCCAATATATGACCGCGAAAAGATTGGGGAAATACTGCTAAAAACCTTGTTTAAAAGTTTGTTTGTAGCTGGTGAGGTGCATGGTGATCCCCATGCAGGTAATGTCTTTTATGATTATGATAATGGAGGAAGCCCTGTTGTTAGCTTATTGGATTATGGATGTACCATTCATATATCTGAGCAACGGCGATTGGCTTTACTCAAGTTAATTATTGCCTGTCGTTTACAACAGTCAGTTAGTCCTTTGGACTGTTTTGTGGTAATAGGCTTTGATGTAGATAAGTTAGCGCATATTAATGGGTCACTGCCATTGTTATGTCAGTATTTGTTTCAACCTTTTTTGTCTGGTCATGCCTTCAAATTATCAGAATGGGAACTGGAAAAGAATATGACTGATTTGTTGGGTGAAAAACGTTGGTGGTTTCGTTCGGCAGGTCCGGCAGATTTATTATTGTTAATGCGTGCGTTTCAGGGCTTGGTAGTTCAGTTACAGTTTTTAAAAGTTTCTTTGAATTGGTGGGATATATTACAGCAAGCCGTTGGTGATAATTTGATACAACAGGCCATGAAGTATGAATTGCCTATTGCGGGTATAAAAGAACAGCCGCGTTTATGTTTTGCTGATCAAGCCAGCAAACTATGCGTGCAAGTAAGGAATAATGGCAAGCTCACTGTTTCAGTTACTTTACCAGCTGAAGCAGTATTGGATTTAGAGCAGATTATGCCAGAAGATGTAGGTGAATTATTGTTTTGAAATGACTTTATTTATTGAAAAAAAATCCTGGAAGATCTACGTGATCATGGATTAAAGCCTCAAGTAGTATTTGAACTTGATAATGCGAGTAAGC
>DAOVVZ010000086.1:0-6103 GCA_030636915.1 Methylomarinum sp.
CGGTCGGTGGAGAAAAAGAAAGAATAAAAGACCTGATGTTATTATCGGTGTGGGCGGATGTGTTGCTAGTCAAGAAGGGGCAGCAATTCAAAAACGTGCGCCTTATGTTGATATTGTATTTGGTCCACAAACGTTACATAGACTGCCTGAGTTATTAAATGAGGCGCGTTCGAGTCATAAGCGTGTTGTTGATATTTCTTTTCCTGAAATAGAAAAATTTGATGCTTTACCTGAGCCGCGTGCTGAAGGTCCAAAGGCTTTTGTCTCTATTATGGAAGGCTGTAGTAAATACTGTACCTTTTGTGTAGTGCCTTATACACGAGGTGAAGAAATCAGTCGTCCTCTTCAGGATGTGATTGCTGAAATTTCTGCGTTGGCGTCTCAAGGGGTAAGAGAAATCAATTTGCTAGGACAAAATGTGAATGCTTATCGTGGTGAAATGGACGATGGAGAGATAGCTGAATTTTCATTACTGTTACATTATGTTGCTGCGGTAGAAGGTATTGATAGAATTCGCTTTACTACTTCGCATCCTGCTGAATTTACCGACGATATTATTGAAGCCTTTGCAGAAATTCCTGCTTTAGTGAATCATTTGCACCTTCCCGTGCAAAGTGGCAGTGATAATGTTTTGGCACAAATGAAACGGGGCTATACACGAGCAGAATATCTTGAAATTATGGACAAAATGAAAGCGGTTCGTCCTAATATAAGTTTATCTTCTGATTTTATTATTGGTTTTCCTGGTGAAACAGAACAAGAATTTGAAGATACCTTGTCTTTAATAGAGCAAGTGGGCTTTGATTTTTCTTATAGTTTTGTCTATAGCGCTCGTCCTGGTACACCTGCAGCAGAACTTACTGATGATACTCCCGAAGACGTTAAAAAAGAGCGTCTTAAAATATTAAAAGCTAGACTGGATGAAATGACCATGGATGTTTCAAACAGTATGATTGATACCGTCCAAACAGTTTTGGTAGAAGGTCTGTCAAAAAAGAATCCACTACAAGTTACAGGTAGAACAGAGAATAATCGTGTAGTTAACTTTACGGCTCATCCGCGTTTAGCGGGGCAGTTTGTTGATGTGATGATTACTGAAGCTTTACCTAATTCTCTAAGAGGGCGTTTAGTAGAGTCTTCTATTGATAAAATCCTAAATAACGAATCATAGTCACTTGTCAGAACTCAATTTTTCTCAAGAAATCACCTTATTACCGGCTGATAATCATCGTTTATCCAATTTTTGTGGACAATTTGACGCGCATTTGCGTCAAATTGAACAGCGCCTTCATGTGGTTATTGCTAACCGTGGAAACCAATTCAAAGTCACTGGATTGGCTGATGCGGTTAACGTGGCATGTGCGCTAATGAAAAAATTATTTGATGCAACTAATGAAGGTTTAATAACCCCAGAACAGGTACATTTATCTATGCAAGAGGCTAGCATTGATCAGCTATTAGAAGTAGCGCCGACTGAAGTGGTCGATACGGTATTTATTAAAACTAAACGTGGTATCGTTAAGGGTCGGGGTGAAAATCAGCAAAGTTATTTAAAAAAAATACTCAGTCATGATATTAATTTTGGGGTTGGGCCTGCTGGAACGGGGAAAACCTATTTAGCGGTAGCCTGTGCTGTAGAAGCATTACAGACAGAAAAGGTGCGACGGATAATTTTAGTCAGGCCTGCTGTAGAAGCGGGTGAAAAACTGGGTTTTTTACCCGGCGATATGGCGCAAAAAGTTGATCCTTATTTACGACCTTTGTATGATGCACTTTATGAAATGCTCGGATTTGAACGTGCAGAAAAGATGCTTGAAAAAGGAGTGATTGAAGTCGCTCCATTAGCCTTTATGCGAGGAAGAACATTGAATGATTCTTTTATTATTTTGGATGAGGCTCAAAACACCACTACAGAACAGATAAAAATGTTTTTGACTCGTGTTGGCTTTGGATCAACCGCTGTTGTTACCGGTGATATCACACAGATTGATTTGCCCAATGAAAAAATGTCGGGTTTAAAGCATGTGTTGGAAGTGTTAAAAGATGTTGAAGGCATTAGTTTTACGTTTTTTGGGGTTAAAGATGTGGTCAGGCATCCCTTAGTCCAGCGTATCGTTTTAGCTTATGAACGTTACGAAAAGAAACACAGTTGATATGAATGTTTTAGATTTACAAGTGGTCTCTGAGTCAAAAAATCTACCATCACAAGATCAATTTCAATACTGGATTGATAGCGTACTAAAAGACGGTTCTCAAGACTCGGAAATTGTTATCCGAGTTGTTGATGAAGATGAAATGACACAGTTTAATGAGCAGTATCGTAATAAAAAAGGCTCAACCAATATATTAAGCTTCCCTTTTGATGTGCCTGATGCTGTAGAAAGTGATTTGTTAGGAGATTTATTGGTTTGTGCCGCTGTGGTAGAAAGAGAAGCCCAGCAACAAGATAAAATATTAGAGCATCATTGGGCACATATGATTGTTCATGGTGTACTCCATTTGTTAGGATATGATCATATTGATGATCAGGACGCCGAAGAAATGGAAGCGTTAGAAGTTAAAATCTTAAAAACTATAAAAATAAATAACCCTTATGAGGAGAAAAGCAGCAAATGAGTAGTGATGAAAAACCCCCAAGTAGTCAGCCCCAACAGAAAAGTTTAATTGATCGTATTGGTCAGTTTCTGTCTGGGGAGCCACAAGACCAAGATGATCTGTTAGATATTTTAAAAGATGCAGAAGAAAAGCATTTGTTAGATGCAGAAGCTTTATCAATGATGCAGAGCGTGTTGCAATTCTCTGAAATGCGTGTCAGAGATATTATGATTCCGCGTGTGCAAATGAATGCAGTGCCAAAAGATGCGACATTAGAAACTATTTTGCCATTGATTTTGGAGTTAGGTCACTCAAGATTTCCTGTTATAGAAGATGACCGCAGTAAAGTGGTTGGGGTTTTGCTAGCAAAAGATCTGATTGCGTATGCTTTTGAAAATAAAGAACTAACGGTTGAGGATGTTATGCGGCCGGTTAGTGTGGTACCAGAAAGTAAACGCTTAAATGTATTGCTACGAGAGTTTAGAACTGAGCGTCACCATATGGCAATTGTTGTTGATGAATATGGTATGGCAGCTGGCTTAGTTACCATTGAAGATGTATTAGAGCAAATAGTTGGCGAAATTGAGGATGAGCATGATGCTAATGTTCAGGAAGATGCGTATATTGAGAAGAATAGTGATAAAAAATATACTCTGCAAGCCTTAACGCCAATTAATGAATTTAATGACTATTTTTCGGCTGATTTGCAAGATGATGAGCATGAAACAATAGGCGGGTTTATTGTCCATCAGTTAGGTGTAATGCCTAAGAAAGGCGATAAATTAGAGTATGATCAATTCCGTTTTGAGGTGTTACATGCTGATGACAGGCGGATTTATTTGTTAAAATTGAAGTTGCTGGATGTGAAAGAAAAGAAACGAGCATAGTACTTTTAACAACCGTTGGATGGGCATGTAACTCTTGCCCATCCTTTTTATGTTTAAATTATTTGGTGCCAACTGATTTTAATTGTTAAATGGTTTTAGTCGTTGTTGCCATTCAGCTATTTTTAATTTTAAATCATCAATATTAATAGTAGTGAGTTGACGTTGTTTTAATAATTGCTTCCCAGCTACCCAGACATCCGTTACTTGTTGGCGGTTAGCGGCATAAACAATCTGTGATGCTGGATCATATAAGGGTTGGGTTTCCAGCTGATCCAGGTCAATAGCTATAATATCGGCGGCTTTACCTATAGATAAAGAGCCGGTTACTTCTTCAATGCCTAATGCTTTTGCACCATTGATAGTCGCCATTTTAATGACAGTCATTGCAGAAACAGCACTTGGATCCCCAGCAACCCCTTTGCCTAAAAGGGCTGCAGTACGCATTTCTCCAAACATATCTAAATCATTGTTGCTGGCAGCACTGTCAGTACCTAAAGCGACATTAATTCCAGCATCTAAACATTTTGCAACAGGGCAAAAGCCACTGGCAAGTTTAAGATTGGATTCAGGACAATGAATGATATGCGCCCCTGTTTCTGCAACTAGACGGATATCATCATCGGTTAATTGAGTCATGTGTACAGCCATAAATGAGGGGCTAAGTAATCCTAATTCATGTAGTCGTTGTAAAGGTGTTTGCTGGCTCTTTTCTTGTTGATCCTCAACTTCATGTGCGGTCTCGTGTACATGCATGTGTATTTGCAATTCAAGCTCATCAGCAAAGGTGCGGGCTTTAGCTAAAGGTTCATCAGAAACCGTATAAGGTGCGTGTGGGGCAAAAGGGGTGGTTATTAAGGGTTCATGGCGTAATTGCTCATGTACAGCCAGGCCTTTTTCTATATATACTTCACTGTTATCCGCCCAGACCGTGGGGAAGTCTATTATGATTAAACCTATACTGGCACGTATGCCGTGCTTAATTGCTTGATGAGCTGCAATATCAGGGAAGAAATACATATCGTTGAAACAGGTGGTACCACCTTTAATCATTTCGGCGATAGCTAAATCGGTGCCATCTCTAACAAAGGCTTCACTGACCCATTTTTTTTCTAAAGGCCAGATATGATTGTGCAACCAATCCATTAAAGGTAAATCATCTGCTATGCCACGCATTAAAGACATGCTGGCATGAGTATGGCTATTGATTAACCCCGGCATTAGCACATGCTTATCCAGCTTTTCTAATGATGCAGCCTGGTACTTTTTCTCAGCATGGGGAGAGGGAAGTAAATCTACGATTTTTCCATCATCAACCACCAGACTATGGTTTTCATAGGTTACTGAATCAGGTTCAGCAGGTATAATCCAGCGTGCTTGAATAATAAGATCAACGTTCATAAATATTTTGTTTTTTTATGCCCTCTCCAGAGGGACGACTGCACGGATGCAGGAGGTAGAGTAACGCAGGAGCAGTTACCGAGAGGGTTGGGTGAAGGATAAATAAAATAACACTCTTATGCAAACGTCTCGAATATTATTGAATCAAAATGAATAGGATTATAACGATAAAAGGTATTAATGATAATTAAATGAATTCAAAAAATGAATTAAAGGTTCACGCGCTGGAGTGGACAGGTAACAGTGTCAAAATTTTAGACCAGCGAGTATTACCAGAAACCATTACTTATGATGAGTATACCGATGCAGCAGGCGTTGCTGAGGCAATCAGTAGTATGCGTGTCAGAGGTGCGCCTGCGATTGGTATAGCAGCCGCTTATGGCGTGGCTTTATCGGTCATGCAGCATTATTCTGAATCTGACATAGCTTGGAAAACTAAGGTAGATAAGGATATACAACAACTTTCTCAATCACGCCCTACCGCTGTTAACCTGTTTTGGGCATTGGAAACAATGCAAAAAGTGTTGGATAAGCCAGTTGCTGATGTGGTGTCAGAAGTCATTAAGGTTGCCGAAAAAATCCATGCGGATGATATTAAAGCCAACCAAGCCATGGGTGAGTTAGGTGCTGATCTACTAATCGATGCTAAAGCCGTGATGACGCATTGTAATGCCGGTGCATTAGCCACAGGTGGTTACGGTACAGCATTAGGGGTGATCAGAAGTGCGCACAAACGGGGTTTAAATACAGTTTATGCGGGAGAAACACGTCCTTGGTTGCAAGGGGCACGTTTAACTGCATGGGAATTAGCACAAGACAATATTGCAGTCACATTAATTGCCGATTCTGCCGCCGCCTGGTTAATGCAATCAGGCAAACTGGATTGGATCATTGTAGGTGCAGACAGAATTGCGGCTAATGGCGATGTGGCAAATAAAATCGGTACCTATTCATTAGCTGTTTTGGCAAAACATCATGGTGTTAAAGTTATGGTAGTAGCACCATTATCTACCATAGATTTTGCTATGGAAACAGGGGAGGGCATTATCATTGAGCAACGAAATCAAAAGGAATTATTGCCCGAATGTTATATCAAAGATGATTCATTAATCAGTGCCTGGAATCCTGTATTTGATGTGACCCCAGCAAATTTAATTAGTGCGATAGTTACAGAACAAGGGGTTGTATTAAATCCCTCAGAACAAGGTGTAAGGAGTTTACAG
>DAOVVZ010000405.1:0-2777 GCA_030636915.1 Methylomarinum sp.
CCCACTTTCAACAGTGCGACTTTAATTCAGCCAAATCAAGCCAAGCCCTAAAGCTTTATCATCGTTATGCAGCAGTAAATTATCTGAATACTTTTTTATACCATAAAATGGATAGCCATTGGTTAAGTCGTTATATTTCTTTTGACGGGTTACACCACTTACAACGTCCTTCTGACCAAGGTATTTTAGTCCTCACTGCACATCAACATTGCCTTATGATGTTGGGCGTTGCATTTGGCCTAAGCGGAAATCGTACTTACCCTGTATTGATGGATCCAAACGAAACAGTTCCTGACGAATTAAAACCTTATTTTGCTAAAGCTATTACTGACAGTCAACGCCATTATAATGGCGGAAAATATATTATGGTTCGCTTTGGCCCCAGCTATACCCGTAATATCTATCGTGTTTTTGAACAAGGAGATATGTTAATTTCAGCTAATGATTTTCCAAAAAACATTGCACCCAAACGTCGCAAGAACATTCCTTTTTATAGCCAATCAATATCTTGCCCAACAGGAACCATTGAAATTGCATTAAAATCTGGTGCTAAAATTGTCACTGCATTTATTTCTGGTGGCATCAATGAACCTTTTAATATCAAAATAAGACCTATTTCCAATGATGATCCATCTTTGAAATCCGTTATAAACCAGTATGGCGTTCATTTTAATGATGCACTGCAATCTGATGCTGGCTCATGGGAAGGTTGGAAATGGCACAATTTATTTGACTAGATAATGACTCATATTAATACACACAATATTTTTGGCTCTGTTTTTCCAACAGATGATCTTACATCCATGGTAAAGCGCCTCAACTTAACACCCGAAGATTTTATTCTAGATGTTGGAGGTGGTGGCGCCCCCTTACCTGCTGCTAATGTCATTGTAGAATACGATTTAGATACCGGACATCACCGTGATCAAATTGCTGTACCTCTCGATAATCGCTGGGTAGCTGCAGACATACAACAACTACCTTTTGCAAAAAATCAATTTGACTACAGCTATTGCAGTCATGTATTGGAACACGTTTTTGACCCAGCTCAGGCCTGTGAAGAATTAATGCGCGTTTCTCCCCGGGGTTATATAGAAACACCCCGCAAGATGACAGAATTATTGCACGGACATCCAACTCACCGCTGGCTTATTGAAGTTATTGATGGAAAATTGGTCTTTGAGCCTCGTTGCTTTATTGAAAGTCCTTTTCATAATTTTGCTTTAGCTCATGTATTAAACCATCCCACTGCGTTAAAATGTTTTCTGCAAAGTTATCGTAATGTAAGTTGTGTTCAATTTGAATGGGAAGGCCGTTTTGAGTACGAAATAAAAAAGCCACCTCATAACCAGAAACAATTTGATTACAACGATCAAACTCAAGCAGCCTGGTCACATTTTTACTTTGCGCTAAATCTTATGGAAAACCAAGCACCATTAGATTATTTACAACCTCACATTGAAACAGCCCTTGCTTTATTACCTAATACACCCTGCTTTTTAGCATTATTAGGCGCAAGTTATCTTGCTAACAATAAAAAAGACGATGCTAAAATAATTCTTGAGAAAGCCCTGCTTGACAACAATGTGGATGACTCAGTCAGTCAAAATTTATCCCGACTAAGTTCATCATATTTTAATAGTGTTTCACTGCCCTTAGGTCGTAGCCCATATACTATTACAGCTAAACCCAAGATATCTCATCTTGAACATCAATTATTGCAAAAAGAAGAAGAAATCTTAAATATATACAATTCCCACAGCTGGAAAGTCACTCGACCATTAAGAAAAATAAAATCCCTTCTCTCTACCAAATAAATACTTCGTAGACTCATTTATCATTTACCCTTAGAACGATTTTCTTACCATGAATAAACTAGTCAGTGTTATCACTCGCACACAAAATCGTCCCCTTTTTTTACGTGAAGCAGTTCGCTCTGTTGCCACACAAACTTACCCCAATATAGAACTTATTGTTATTAATGATGGCGGCCCTAATTGTGAGCAGTTAGTAAGAGAGGAGTCAACAGGACATATCCAACAGTTTACCTATAAGCAAATTGAGCAACAGTCAGGTCGCTCACATGCGGCAAATATTGGACTTGGTAGCTGTAATGGGGAGTTTATTATTTTTCTGGATGATGATGACTGGTTTTTACCTGAGCATATTGAAAAACTAGTGCGTTCAATTGAAAGCCATCCTGATTCTTTAGTTGCTTATACAGCGATACAATGCGTAGATAGTGAAAAGAAAAAATTAGCAATTCAATTTAAAACACCATTTAACCCTATCCTACTTATTGCCAGTAATTATATTCCGATTCATGCGGCATTGTTCTCAAAAAAACTATTGCAATTAGGTTGTCGAATTGATGAATCACTTGAGGTTTATGAAGATTGGGATTTTTGGATCCAAGCCTCTATGCTGACTCATTTTTTATTTGTTGATGGCTTTAGCGCTATTTATAGAATTAGTGATGATTCTGGCTTTGGTGTGAATGCTGATAGTCAAATGGCTTATAATTCAAGCCTCATTTTATTTAATAAGTGGTTACCTTGCTTACCTCAGGATAAACTTTCAGACTTAATGCGTTGCGTTCAAAAAAACTTCGTAAATGAACAACTGTTGCAAAATAAAGATCAAGATATTACGAATAAAGATTTGGCAATTACCCACAAAGATCAAGAAATTTCTAATCTAGACGTAGAAATTATCCACAAAGATCAAAAAATTTCTAATCTAGACGTAGAAATCACCCACAAAGATCAAGAAATTTC
>DAOVVZ010000105.1:0-5904 GCA_030636915.1 Methylomarinum sp.
CGGCCTTCGCTTTTTTATCCGCTTTCGGTTTTTTGTAGGATTTAGATTTTTATTCAAGAGGTTTAGTCAGCCATAAAAGGCTGTGCATCGGTTATTCAGTACAGGGATAAAAATCCCGAGGATGCAGTTTATCTAGCCAAACAACTTTTAAACCTTTGTAAGCAACATAACGTCCCTTTGTTAATTAATGATGATGCAGAGTTGGCGCACCGCATTGGTGCTGATGGTGTACATATAGGTAAAGATGATGGAGGTATTGCTTCTGCCAGAAAAATACTAGGCTCTAAAGCTATTATTGGAATATCTTGTTATAACGATATTAATATCGCTCTGCAAGCTGAAGCCAATGGGGTTGATTATGTCGCCTTTGGTCGTTTTTTCCCCTCAACTTCAAAACCTTTAGCCGCCCCAGCACAGATTGAAACGCTACAACAGGCTAAAAAACAAATTAAACTGCCTATTGTTGCTATCGGTGGCATTTTGCCTGACAATGGCGAGCAGCTATTGACTGCGGGCGCGGATATTTTAGCAGTTATTGGGGGTATTTTTGAACACAACCCCGAACAGTCTGCCCAATCTTATATGAAACTTTTTAACTCATAATCCGATGCTTAAAAGTCGTCGTAAATTCATAAAAAACATGCTCTCTATCAGCGCTTATGGTTTAACTATAGCCAGTGGTTTTTTGCATTCAGCATGGGCAAATATTCTTTGGCAAAAAGAAAGTTTTAGCCCGCAAACTTATGAAGAGACTTTAAGCTATTTATTTAAAGACGTTGAATTTATTGATAGTAAGAAAATCAAATTTAAACGGCTGCCACGTGTTGCAGAAAATGGAGCGGTTGTTCCTATAACGATTACCAGTACACTAGAAAACATTGATAAAATTTCCATCCTGGTCGAAAAAAACCCACACCCATTAATTGCTGAGTTTTATTTATCAGCTGCTGTTGAGCCTATTATCTCTGCCCGATTAAAAATGGCCGAAACCAGTAATGTAATCGCCATCATTGAAGCAGAAGGAAAATACTACCGCAACTCACGAAAAGTCGTCGTTGCTATAGGGGGCTGCGGAGGCTAACATGTCCAGTATAAAAATAAGAACCAAACGCCTGAAAGGTAACACTCAAATCAGAACATTGATCACTCACCCTATGGAAAATGGCCGCAATAAAGATAAACATGGGGAACTGATTCCTGCACATCATATTCAAGAGCTTTGGGTTGATCATAATGGAAGCAAAATTATTACTTGTCACATGGCCGGCAGCATTTCAAAAAACCCTTATTTTGACTTCTTGCTCAAAGGCGGCGAGATAGATGATAAAATCACCATTACTTGGATTGATAATCTCGGTAAAACGGATTCTGCAACACATACCCTCAAATAAATGATGCTCTAATGATCGAAACCCAACCCAGTTGTACAGATATTTACGAGTCCGGCTTACTGCCTGTTGATCAAGCCCTAAAAAACATTCTGTCAGCCCTACCCGCTATTGATGATTACCAAATCATCCCCATTGAAAAAGCAAAAGCCCGTACGCTTGCGCAAGATATTATTGCACCGTTTAACGTCCCCCATCACAATAATTCTGCTGTCGATGGTTACGCACTTAATAGCAAAGATTTACCTTTAGACGGAATAGCATCACTGTCGATTATTGATTCAGCCTATGCCGGCAATCCCTGTGCAAGTTCACTGTCAGCCGGACAATGTATCCGTATTATGACAGGGGCAAAGATTCCTGACGGTGTAGACACGGTTATCATGCAAGAACATGTGGAATTAAAACATCAATCCATTTCGATTGATAATAGACATAAGGCAGGACAAAATATTCGCTTAGCCGGTGAAGATATTCAACAGAATGAAACCATCTTACATGCTGGTAAATTTATCACCCCCGCTGACATTGGCTTAATCGCCTCTTTAGGTATTGCTGAAATTAAAGTCAGAAGAAAGCTAAAAGTTGCAATTGCCTCCACAGGCAATGAAGTCATTAGTATAGGTGATCAGCACACTGGAAACAGTTTATATGACAGCAATAGATACAGCTTATTTGCTACGCTAGACCGCCCTGATATTGAAATAATTAATCTAGGCATCTTAGAAGATGATCCAGAGGCATTATTAAAGCAATTTAAGCAAGCCAGTGAATATGCTGATTTAATTATTTCTTCCGGTGGTGTTTCTGTCGGTGATGCAGACCATACTAAAACAGCACTCAAGCAATCGGGGCAGGTTGATTTCTGGAAAATAGCTATCAAACCCGGTCGACCACTTGCCTTTGGACACATTGGTGACAGTGTGTTTTTTGGCTTACCTGGCAACCCTGTTGCAGTAATGGTTACCTTTTATCAGTTTGTACTCCCTGCATTAGAACAAATGCTAGGCATAAACAATAAAACGATTAATCCCAAGCTACAGGTTAAAAGCACAGAAAATATCCGCAAAAAACCAGGGCGTACAGAAGTTGTTCGCGGCATTCTACAGCAAGCAAGCGATGGAACATTGAGCATTAAAACCACAGGCAAACAAGGTTCAGGCATCCTGAGCTCCATGAGTTTAGCCAATGCATTTATTATTCTTGAACATGACAGAAAATCTGTAAAAACAGGGGAAACTGTTACTGTCCAACCTTTTGTTGGTTTATTCTAAAAATAAAATTTATGACAGAAAAAACAAACCAAGTTAATTGCAATAACTGTAGCCTGGATAATATTTGTTTTCCTCGCGGCTTGTCTCAACAAGAAATTAACAGTATCAGCCAGGTTATTAAACCGAAAAAAATACTACAGCGAGGCGAATATATTTTTCGTGAAGAGGATACTTTCAAAGGGGTACTCGCAATCAAATCAGGAACTGCTAAATTAGTGACTGATGACCATCATGGTAACGAACATATTTTAAACATTCTTCTACCGGGAGAACTGCTAGGGTTTGATGGCCTTTGTAATGACAAGTACCACTATTCAGCGGTTGCTTTGGAAACACTTAGTTTTTGTGAGTTACCCGCTCAAAACATGGAGGAAATTTTTCAAAATGTCCCTACGCTAACCAGAGAACTTTTTCGTCACAGTGGCGAAAAAATGAATATGGATAAGGCATTAATTGTTTTAAGCAAAAGACCCGCAGAAGAACGATTAGCCCACTTTTTAATTAGTCTATCTGACAGACTAAAAAAAAGAGGCTTTTCTGAATTTGAATTCACCTTATCTTTAACGCGCCAAGAGATAGGAAACCACTTAGGCTTAGCATTGGAAACCGTCAGTCGCTTGCTAAAGAAGTTTCAGCAAGAAGAGCTCATTAGCGTTAACAGCAAACAGATAAAACTCCAAGACATCCCTAGATTACGAGCTGTTTTTGCTTATACTGAAAGCTCGTAACCAGAACACTAATTGAATTATTGCACCCTGTATCTATACTTCGCACGGTCACGGATGCGGTTTTCTATCGGTTGATTTTTGTCGATAGACTGCGTTGCTAAAACAGTTACGTAGCTTGCTATGGTCGCAACCAGCTCCTGCTTCAAGCGACACTTGCACATCCATGTGCTTCGCGCCTGTTTTAGCGCCTCGGCAACTGCTCCATGCGTTGCTCTACCTCCTGCATCCATGCAGTCGTTGCTATCAACAAAAATCAACTCACTATAAACTCCGCATCCGTGACCGCGCGAAGTATATCAATTTAATTTCTTTAAATATTTTTTCAAAATCTCTGCTGAAGCGCGCTGATAAGATGCATTATTCAGCTTTACCCAAAGATTAGTCACAAAATACCCATAAGGCATCTTGGGGCCTCGCTTTGAATAAGGTGTTTGATAGAATGCTGTCGATGCGTTTTGATGATGCTCTATATGATTGGCCAACCCAATCAATGCATACTCGGTAACACTGGACTGATTTACCCAGGCTAAAACATTTCCCGACTTTCCCTGCTCCAGCCCCCAATGCTGATAATAATTAATGGTTTCCAGTAGGCGTACGCCGGATAATGCCTGATAAAGAAAAATAAAAGCAGCTGCCCAGCCAAAAACCACGAGTATCAATATTACTAATGCAAATTCAACAATCAATCCCTGTAATACTGAGTTAGCGAGCATTTTGTAATGATACAAAGGGGCCTTTGTCAGTCCTAAGCGGTGTAGCTCAGAATTCCATGCATATTTAAAATGATCAAGAGTTACTCTTTTCCAGTAAGCATTAAAACTTTCATCTAAACGCGCTGTCGCTATATCTTCTGGTGTTGCCACACTGAGATGGTGCCCACGCAAATGCGCGATGACGAAATGTTCATAACACACGGTATATAACAATAATCGACCCAAAACACGCTGATGAAATTGATGTCTATGTATTAATTCATGAGCCACAATAATCGCAGAGCTACCTGAAGTCGTACCGACTAAAATCCTCATAACCATCAGATTAACTAAAGATGTTGCAACGTCATATGCCGAACCCCATTGCAATTGACTCGCATAGATGAGTAATAAGCTAATGATTAAAAATTGTAGAAAGGCTAAGGCATATAAAATGGCATCATAAAACCAGCCAGAAACAACTCGTTTTTGCTTATCTGGGTTGATTTTCGGGCTCAGCCAGTCAGCAAAAATCAGCAACCAGAGTGGGATTGTCCAGGCCAGTGCATCAATAGCATTATGTGGACCTGTATATAAAAACCAGACGACACATGCAGGAAAAATAAAACTGGATAAATATTTTAAATGATCAGTCATTACCGGTTTTGTTCAATAAGGTTGAACTGTAATTAACATGTAATGTCATTATATCTTTATCCTATTTACTTTTTGAATATAAAAATCATTTAATATCTACACTGCGTCAATGCCAAGTATATGAGCCGATTATATATAATGAAGACAGGAATATGAAAACCACAGCCTTTTTATCTATTCTGTTATTACTCATCAGCACAAATCAAGCCTTTGCCTATGGCAGTAGCAGTAGTAAAAAATCATGTAAAAAACCCCAATTCAGTCAATTTAACCCCAAACATCTAGCAACCATTAGATCTGGATCTACGTTTGATTTTATTGCTTCTGCCAACACAATACCGGATAGTGTTGAGGTTAAAATTAAAAACCAACCGCTTGCAATTCAAGTAAACAAGGAAAGTAATCACTATCGCATCAGAGGAAAATTACCGACAGACCTTAAAGCCAGCTATCCAAGCATTTGGAGCAAAGAAATGTCGCGGAAATGGAGGTTGGTTAGTCAATATTTCTGAAGAATAAAACTCATTAGAAAAATTTATAACGTAAATAAGCAATCGGTAAACTCAATTTAAATCTTTCACCCACAAATCGTAATGAGGCATAGCCACTATAAATTCGTCGCCAATACTTATCCAACACTTTAACATCACCCGTGCGCTTTAAAACATCATCCATATATAACTGAACTGCTTTTTTTGCCAGAAAAGTATGACCAGAAGCGTAATTATCAATAGTGATATGTAGATTGGCTATGCTTGGGTCTATCCCCCAATAATTCCATTCATCAACCAGATGCATATAGCTTTTCCCCAAACCACTTAATTCAATCGCCATATTCAAGCCCAGTAATTCAGGAAAAAATGCCGTTGGGTGACAGGATAGAGCTAGCATATATGTCGGTAGATCAAAGGCACTGTTAATAAATCCTGAGTGCTTAATAAATTCTGCACTGTAGACTGAGGGAACTTGGATAGACAAACTATCCAGTAGTTGTTGAAATATATATGGATGGTTTTGCTCCAGGCAACCATTACCTATCTCATCACAATAAATACCAAATAGAATCTCACAAATTTCAGGACTTATATGTTGCAATGCCAGACTGTTCTGTAACCAGCAACCATCTATTAATATCATCGGAGCTATCTGTTCTATACCCCAG
>DAOVVZ010000137.1:0-5140 GCA_030636915.1 Methylomarinum sp.
GGAAACCCTGCTATTTTGAAGATGGTTTTTAGTTTAGCGTTGGCTCTTTCACTTTTTTCTGATTTCCGCTACAGATTTTGCAAAAATGAAAGCCTACTTTTCTACGCCAGCTTTTTATTTTTCACAGGCCCATATTCACCGCGTCGAACTTACTTTTTTCTAGTCAATTTAGCTTCACAGTAATCAACTTAGGAACACGCATGAAATAACTTCGACAACTAGATGATAAAATAGAGCACTCAACAAACGAAATAATTTATAAAAGAAAATTGATTACCCCCTATCCGCAAATACTTGAAGCCCAAATGCAAGAAATGTATAACCGTCTACCAGAAAGAAATAGGCGACTTTATGCAGGAGTAGAAGCCTTAAAACTTCCTTATGGCGGTGTCAGCTATATTTCTCGGCTATTTGGCTGTGCACGTGATACTGTTTTACAAGGCATTAAGGAGTTAAATGAAGATGAAACGCTTCCTCAAAACCGCAATAGAAGAACTGGCGGGGGCAGAATGGCATTGCTTGAAAAAGACCCTGATATTGATGAGACCTTTCTATGTATTCTAAAAGATCATACGGCAGGCGACCCAATGGATGAAAAGGTAAAATGGACGGATTTAACATGTGCTGAAATTTCAGCTTTTTTGTTTAAAAAAGGGTTTAAAGTAAGTCGTAATATTGTTAGACAATTATTAAAAAAACACGGTTATGTAAAACGTAAAGCTTTAAAAAAAAGTCTGCTGGAGACCACGTAGATCGTAACGCTCAATTTGAACGTATCAATAAATTAAAAAAGCGCTACCAGATAAAAAGAAATCCGGTTGTCAGTGTTGATACCAAGAAAAAGGAACTGATTGGTAACTTGTTTCGAGACGGTAAAATCTATACGACAGAAACCGTTGAAGTACTTGATCATGATTTCCCGTCATTAGCAGAAGGAGTAGCCATTCCACATGCAATTTATGATCTAGAACGTAATGAAGCCTATGTTAATATTGGCACAAGTCGAGATACCAGCGAGTTTGCTTGTGATTCAATCCGTTATTGGTGGAATCACTATGGAAAATTAAATTACCCTAATGCAAGTTCGATTTTAATGTTGATGGATGGAGGCGGTAGCAATTCATCTAGGCACAATATTTTCAAACAAGATTTGCAGGCTGTAGCGGATGAAATTGGAATTGAAATACGAATAGCACATTTCCCTCCTTATACATCAAAATGGAATCCGATAGAACACAGACTCTTTCCTCATATTACTCGTGCGTTACAGGGAGTTGTTTTGAAAACTCATCAACTAACAAAAGAACTGATTGAAAAAACAACGACAAAAGCAGGATTAAAAGTGCTTGCCTGCATTTTTAATAAAGTTTACGAAACAGGTAGAAAAGTAGCCACAGGATTTAAAAAGTCAATGCGAATAGTGTTTGATGAACATCTTAAACAATGGAATTATGTGGCTGTTCCAATCGGTGTGCATTTATAAGTTGTCGAAGTTATTTCATGCACATTCCTAAGCAACTGGAAGTCCCAGAAGATGGTTTAATGGTTTGGCTCAAAAACTTTGGGTATGTAAAATTATTTCGGACGACCTTGAAAGACCAAGTTCGCCATTATATAAGCTCACTACCTGACAAAGAGAAAACAACCGATTTTGACAATAAAGCGTTTACCGAACAACATGATAGGCATTGGCAGATTGAGCAATATCACCGTAAAATAAAGCAGGTGTGCAATATTGAACGATTCCAGGTTCGCAGTAAAGGTGTCATCAAGAATCACCTTTTTTCTGCGATTTGTGGATTCGTTCAATTACAAAAACTGAGCTTTGAAGGTTAGATATGAAATTGCTATAACAGCTAAAGTCTTGCACTAAAGCCTATTTTTTTGAGCTAGCAACTTGAGCGCTGTCAACAAAATGACTATCCAGCACCCAAAGACCCCTCAGGAAATCTTTTTAAAGTACCGCACCTTTTCCCCACGAACAGGCTCAAATTCTTTTATACCCGCGGGCATTGATTCTGTACTACTAAGAAAAATAAAGCCACCTGGCTCCAAAGAATTTGCCATTCGAGTAAGAATGTCACGTTTAACTTCTTCTGAGAAATAGATCAAAACATTACGGCAAAAAATCACATCAAACCGACCAAGAACGGAAAAAGGTTTTAATAAATTAAATTGCTGAAACCTTACTCGACGAACAATCTCTGGGTTTAACTTGTATCCGTCATAAGTCTTCTGGAAAAAACGGTTTCTAGTCTGTAAATCTAGCCCTCTGGATAAAGCCATTTCAGTATACACAGCCCGTTTTGCTTCGGCTAAAATTGTCTCAGAAATATCAGTACCAATAATTTGTAAATTCCTGTTTGTTTTTGACTGCTTGGCAATGTCTTCAGCGCACATGCTAATTGTATAGGGCTCTTGTCCCGATGAACAAGCCGCCGACCAAATTTTGATTGTCCCTGATTTTCTGGCAAAAATCTCAGGTAATATTTTACTTCTTAATTCCACAAACTGCATATCATCACGAAACCAAAAGGTTTCATTAGTTGTCATTGCATCAACAACTGCTTCCCTTATCTTTCCTGCAGTTAAACTATTCGCCTGTATAACAGAAGTTAATTCAGAAAAAGATGCCAGATCAAATTTAAGCAACAATCCAGACAATCTATTATTCACTAAATATTGCTTGCTCTCTCCGAGCACAATCCCACATGACCGACTTAAAAAAGCCTGAATAATTTTATATTCGTTTGAAGTCATATCTATATTTCCAGCTTATACATTACGAGCATAAAAAAGAGATTACTTACCATAAGCTCTCAGTATAACCCTTCCTGACGACGCACCTTTAAATGATCCTGAATAGTTTTTACTAAAGAATCTGGGTCAAATTTTGCCAAGAATTTATTAGCGCCTACTTTTTCGACCATACTGGTATTAAAAACACCACTTAAAGAGGTATGAAGTATCAAATATACTGCTTTCATCTCAGGGTGACTTTTAATCTTTGTTGCTAATGTATACCCATCCATTCTAGGCATTTCCACATCAGAAATAATCATAGAATAATGTTCCGCAACATTCACACCGTCATCAACCAATTTAGACAAATGTTCCCAGGCTTCCAGCCCATCTTTAAGTGTAGTGCATTGAATACCTATCTGAGTACATACCCGTTTCACTTGATTTCTAGCCACACTTGAATCATCAACAATCAATACATGATCATCAATACCCATAACATCAGTATCAATCACCTCATCCGACGCACTATCCGGACCACCTATAACTTCTTTCATAACCTTTTCAACATCAATCACTTCAATCAATTCACCATCGACTTCTGTTACTGCTGTTAAATAGCCTTCTTTTCCTGAGCCACTCGGAGGCGCCTTTACCTGCTCCCAACCTATATTAATAATCCTATCAACTGCCCCTACCAAAAAACCTTGTATTGATCTGTTGTACTCCGTAACGATCACATAACACCCAGAATCTCGAGATAATGACGGCATCCCCACAGCCATAGAAAGATCCAAAACAGGAATTGTTTTACCACGTAAATGCGCCACGCCACAAATAACAGAATGTGCTTTAGGAATCTGCGTTAACTTTGGACACTGGATCACTTCCTGAACTTTAAAAACATTAATTCCAAAGCGTTGACGCCCATACAATTTAAACAATAAAAGCTCAAACCGATTATGCCCTGCTAACTTAGTTCTCTGGTCAACTCCGTCTAGAATACCGGCCATGAAAATCCCCTTAAAAAATCATTTGTTTAGTATAACGGCTTTCTTCGTTTTTACTTGAGAAAAAGTTTGGCATACCACGTGCTTAATATTTTAGACAAGAACGATAAGCCACTAAATTGACACAAGACAATGAAAAAAAATAGTTTTCTTTTAATAGTAATCATACTAATGGGTTTTCTACAGCAAGTAAATGCAGCCCAATTCCAATCCCCTGCATCTATACAAGAAGCTGTACGCCATTTCATCAACAAAAACTTCATATTAAATGCTGAATATACATTAAAAGTAGGTCAATTAGATAGTCGCTTACGACTTCCTTTATGCAGCAAAGAATTAAAAGTATTTGCACATAATGGCTCACTTAAACCGGGCCGAAATTCAATTAGGGTAAAGTGTCAGAGCGTAAAAAAATGGGCTATATACACCTCTGCGACTATCAAAGCGTATAAAAAGGTCATTACACTGACCCAACCTGTCCGTAGAGGTGAGATATTCAACCCAGCTATTTTACAATTTGAAAAGCGTGACATATCAACCCTACGCGCAGGTTTTATAATTAATAAAACTATTATTACAGGGAAACAAGCCACAAAAAACTTAGGCCTAGGTGCAGTTATTAATGGATCCCATTTAACAGAACCCAAACTGATAAAACGAGGTGATAAAGTCACCATCAAAGCTAGCAATGCAAACTTTCAAATTAGTGTTGCGGGTTTAGCAATGATGGATGGCATAAAAAACCAAAACATTAAAGTCAAAAATTTAACATCAAAACAAATGATCCAGGCAACAGTCGTTAAAAAAGGACTGGTTGAAGTCACATTTTGATTTATTTACAATAAAAGCTAAAGTAATTAATGATAGTGCCGATATTAGTTACAGATAAAAATAAATAGAGAAATGTCATGGCTATCCAATCGTTAACAAGCAAAGCAAATAATGTTGTTTTGCCATCAAAACCAACACAGAGTGAAAAGGTAACAAACACAAACTCACAAGCTACTGAGAAAGCTAAAGATAGTGTTGATATTACTGCTGTTGCAAAAGAAATAACAAAGGCATTTGAGACATCTAAAAGCACGCCTGTTATTAATGAAGAGCGTGTTAATGCAGTTAAAAAAGCATTAGAAGAAGGGACTTACCCTATTAATGCTGAGAAAATTGCTGCGAAGATGGTTCAAATGGAACGAGAACAATTCTATAACAGTTGATAAGACAATGATTAACAAAACATACCCCATTACTGAAAAACTTCTTGAAAATGCTTTAAGTTTAAGTTTAAAGCTACTAGAGCAGTTAACTATAGAAGCGGATAATTTAAAAAGAAATGCTGATTCGACAGCCATATCAGAAATTGCTGCCAATAAAAAAGAAACTGTATCGCA
>DAOVVZ010000090.1:0-6040 GCA_030636915.1 Methylomarinum sp.
TACGTGCCCAGGAAGTTCGTATCGAATCACTTGAAAAAATGCTAAGTGTGACCAGTACAATATCACTGGAGCCGGAGCCAATACCTATCGATCTAAAAGTAATTATAACCGGTGATCGCTGGCTGTATTACCTGCTTAAAAAATATGATCCGGAATTTAATCAGTTATTCAAAGTGACGGCAGATTTTTCTGAGGAAATTGATCGTAATAATGAAAATACATTTCTATACGCACGCATGATTGCTACCTTTCAACGCGAGCAAAAACTTAAACCTTTTGACCAAAAAGCTGTGGCCTTAATTATTGAAGACTGTGCAAGAAAAATTGAAGACGCCGAAAAAATATCATTGCATATGGAAAATTTACTGGATTTGTTACGTGAAGCAGATTACTGGGCAACTCAAGAAAAACATGATGTTGTTCAGCATGATGATGTTCAATTGGCACTTGACACGAGAATTAGAAGACTTGATCAATTTCGCGAGCTGGTTCATGAGCAGGTATTACGCGGAACGTATTTACTTGACACTGAAGGCAGTAAAATCGCACAGGTTAATGGATTATCAATCATTCAGTTAGATACTTATTCATTTGGTCGACCATCAAAAATAACAGCAACGGCCCGATTAGGTTCGGGTAAGGTTATTGATATAGAAAGAGAAGTTGAACTTGGTGGCTCAATACATTCAAAAGGTGTTTTAATTCTGTCTTCTTTTTTAGCTAATCGCTACGCTCATGATCAGCCACTTTCACTTTCAGCAAGTCTGGTGTTTGAACAATCCTATGGCATGATTGAGGGTGATAGCGCATCCGTTGCTGAATTATGTGCATTATTGTCTGCACTGGCAAAACTCCCAATTGATCAATCATTTGCTGTTACTGGCTCGGTTAATCAACTTGGACAAATTCAGGCCATTGGTGGAGTTAATGAAAAAATAGAAGGCTTTTTTGATATTTGCAACGCCAGAGAATTAACGGGTAGTCAGGCTGTAATTATTCCTGCCTCCAATGTAAAACATTTAATGCTTCGAAATGACGTAGTAAATGCCGTAAAAGAAAAACAATTCAATGTATACGCCGTAGAGAGCGTCGACCAGGTAATGGAACTACTTACAGGAAAAACAGCGGGTAAAGCAGATGATAGCGATATTTTTCCTGATGATTCAATAAATGGCATGGTGCAAAATCAATTAATTAAAATGACTCGCAAACGCCAACAGTTTGCGAAAGAAATGAAAAGTAACAACAATGATTCAGAATGAGATGAGGTCAGGAAGTACTGAAAAAAAGGGTCAGGTCTTACATTTCTTTATTTGTAAATAAACGTGGTCTGTCCCCTATTATTTAGAAAAACATAAATAGTAAAAGAAAACAATTTATCTCTGACACCATTTATTTCTTAATGGAAAATTGAAACTTACGCTTAATAACTTCAAAATTATTGGCATAATAGATTCGTATCACTTCCGGTTCCCCGTAAATAGTAATCATGCCTTGCCACTTTGTAGGTAATGCCTTTATTTTTTCCTTATCTTCTTTTGATAGTCCCCAGGTGTGATATTGTTTTTTATTAATACGATCATTATCTGTGTTAAGGACTGTTCCGTCTTTTGCAAGTGGCATAAAGCGCATAATCTTATCAATAGGACCTTGAAGATCAATATAAGTATTCCAATCTTCAAATGCAGCGACATTAGCAGCAATGCCGTTTTTACTCTTCTTGGTAACCCCTAGCTCATCAGCACCAAGTTCAAAATATTCTGAACGCTTTGGAAGGCGGATTGTTAAGCTACCCTTAACCGTGCTGATTTTTTTACCCTTAAGTTCTTCCTTATCTGAAAAAACATTGACATAGGAGCCACGTAATCTTCTATTAAGTATTTCCCAGTCCTTTTTCTTATCGTTATAGAGAGTATCAAACTTATAAACAAAATTAACTTTTTCATTTTTAGCAAACGCTATTTCTTCGCCACTATCAGTTATAACCGCATCAATGCTTAACACAGCCGCTGAAAGATCATTTTGTAACGCTTCATCATAAGGTGCAATTACGTCAAATTCTCCGCCTGTTTCCCGACCCCATCGATCACCAAATTTATTCAAACAAACCATGAAGGCACCGATTGTCACCTTTTGTTTATCTTTGCATTCGTCTTTATATTTAATCTTTGCATGTTTTCTCAAAAACCTTTTTTTAGAGGTGATCATCATCTCTATCTTTTTTCCATTGCCCTTTTTACCATACCGAAGAGCAATTTGATTAATCTCAAAAGGATAGTCTTCACTCTTCATTTGTTCAGCAACAACAACTTCAATAGATGCCACTATTCCTTTAAAACGTTTAGAAACCATTTTTGTCTCTTTACCAAAGGCGCTGCTGACAGCATCGGCAAAATATTGACCTTTTGCATTCTTCGCCCTAACCGCCATGATATGACTCATGTCACCGCTTAGTGTGTATTTAACCGTGCCTGGGGTACTCTTTCTAAGATATATGCGTACCTTACCGGTTTCTATTGTCTTACCCGAGAAAGGTTTTTGTAGTGATTGAACCCGTGTGCGTGTTGCCGCACGTACCTCTATTGTTCCTTTTATTTTCGCAACTTGAGATAAAGGCACGTTCTGTTTTAAACGCACACTTTTATCCCCATACACCTTAATAGATTTTGAAATCCATTCATTATTTTTATACTCTTTATCACGTGATGTCGTCAGTGATGCTGCTACAAGATTACGCGTCTTACCACACTGTTCTTCCCTTAAAAGATTATTTCCTTCTTTATCTTCAATACTCGTAATCAACAAACTTGTTACAGGTGACTCATCTGATTTATGCATTGATTCGCCAGATAAATTTTCAAATCCTTTTCCTTCAACATTAACCTTTAATTCAATAATTGAATCATCTGTTGCTAACAAGCCTATCTTCTTTAACCTAACGCCGAATGGACCCGCCACATAATCGGGCTTATAAAACACATCCTTTCCTTCGAAAGCTTGGACTGATGAAAAATCAAAAAGGGGTGCATATTTTTCGACTTCGCTATCTTTAACGATCTGTTCTACACCAGCGGGCCCAGCTTCTTTACCATCACCAAATGCGCCTGAAAATGCCATTTGCAAAAACTCGCCAGGAATTTTTTCAAGGTTATCCAACGTTTTTCTATTGACTATTGTTTTGAAGCGCAGAATAGTTCCATCGGCCTGAACATTTAA
This sequence comes from Methylomarinum sp., assembly GCA_030636915.1. GTDB lineage: Bacteria > Pseudomonadota > Gammaproteobacteria > Methylococcales > Methylomonadaceae > QPIN01. The sequence goes on from DAOVVZ010000090.1 coordinate 3,217, forward strand.
AGTTTGAATCAGAGAAGCAAGTATTGGCATTTCTTTTAAATCATTCACTGCATCATTGAGCCAGTCATCATACCTGGTTTTAAATTCAAGCGGCCATGCCGTCTCATTAGAATGAGCATCTATAAGAAACGTAAAGCCTGGCGAAGGTAACATGCTTACCACTGTACCAGCGTAAATATCTTTTAAAGGTTGTTTGGATAGCGCACCCAAGAATAAAGAAGAAGGAAGATCAACCGCACCTTTATTCGCTTCTTTAGGTGACATCAATGCCGCTGCCATCGCTTTATCTTTTCTAAACTGTCGCCATTTTTCGAGAGATACCTCTGCACGGGCTTTACTTGCAAAACGCTTAAGAAGAACCGGCATCAATTCCGGGCTAGACAATAAGATACGATCATTTTGTATATACAGTGCTTGTTGCTTTGGCACTGATTTTTTAACTGGCACAGCACACGGGTCTTTTTCCTTTGGTTGTTCAGCATTCTGTGTAATTAACAAATAACCGCCAGCACTCTCCTCAACAAGATAATTCTGTCGAATAGCCTGTTTTAACTTATCCCTCGAAAAACGGCCGAATAACACAAAGGTATAAGCGGGTTTTTCTTGAGAGATATTGATCGTCGCTAAGGCATAATCTGTTTGTGATATTAAATTAACACCCTGTTTCTTTAATTTTTCTAGAAGTGTTTTTTCTGCTTTAGATTCAGCTGGTTTAGAAGCAGGCAGAGGTGAAGGATCTTTCTCAACATTGAACATCTCGTCAATACGACGCACAAAACTCATATCAATGCTTGCTATCGCAATAGTACCGGAAGTAGCAATAACCTCTTCAGCATTCACCACTTTTGCAGGAACATCACCCGGTGTAATTGCCTTCATAAAAAGGAAATAAGCACCACCAGCTAAGATGCCAATGAGAACTAATAGTATGACAAGAATCCGTTTCATAATTATTCCTATATTTTTTTATGTATTACATTCTTTATTGCGAAGTCAGAATGTTTACTAGATTAACAAACATTTGTTTAGAATAAAAAGAGGCTAGAGCACATATTTAATTGTTGGGGTTAGATATTATTAGTATTCCCCCCTCGGTTTAATAGTAATTTTAAGGTTGTATCAAATATTCCCCTGTAAAAAAACCTGATTTTAAGGGTATAGTGCCATGATTTGATAAAAGGGGGGGCTGCCCCCTTTAATAAAAAATGTGGTCTGTCCCCTATTACTTTTTTTTATTCAGATACTGATTTTTGAATAAGGGGAATTAAAGGTTCAGGCAATACCAGGTCACCTGAAAGTGCAAAGTCATGTGCATCTGAAGACATTTTTTTCCACGTCTTACGAATAATATCTATCCACTTTTCTTCATCATATTCAGGATGCTTCTCGGCAAACGCTAACATGTAATGTTCTATAAAAACTAAACCTGCGACATCTTCAAGCAACTGTGTGTCTTCATTTGTCTTAATGCCTTTTTTCCCAACGGCTTTTTTAACGCGTTCCAGTGACTCATCATCGTAACCCGCTTTAGTCATGAGTTCGGCAACACTATTCGCATGAAAGGTATACAGTTGCGTTCGCCACTGATGGTAGCCTTTACGATTCATCGGATAGGCATCGCGTGGTGATTTCCAACGTAACATATGCTGTCCACGAATAGCGAGTTGAATAACATGATCCGCCATGGGTTTATAACGCGCAAGCATGTCAGCCATGCGATGTGAATAAAGCAACTCTTTCGGCCATTCCTTACCATCAGCTGTTTCAATATTTGGATCTTCACTGTTGGCTGCATCCATCAAGTTAACAACTTGCTCGAAGGTTTGTTGAGTCATTCTTGTTCTCCAAAAAAATACTAAAATATTTTTAATAAATGATTAATCTATATTAGCAATATACTGTGCTCTGACCGCTTTAATTAGCAAATTAATTGGGGTCTTTCCCCTATTATTCTTGCTACCAAATATTATAGCCCCATGAGCTTGACAGGTTCGCTGTGTCGACTATGTTCAAAGTAGAAGCATCTCACATGTTTAAAGGTGAAATATTGCAGCAGGCCTTGTTGCGAGATTACTTTGATAACCAGCTGGATGAGAAGTTTTGCAGTACTCCCACCCAATTTACTTCACATGATAACCCCTCTTAAAATAAAGGAGAAAGGCTAATGAATACACAATATATCATTCGTTCAATAGTGCTGATCCTGACTCTGGGTGTTGGATCTTTTTCGGTCATAGCCGCTGACGAAGCCGAAAAAAAGTTTAAAGACCTGGACAATGATGGCGATGGATTTATCAGTCGTAGCGAAGCGACTACCGATCCCAAGCTAAGACAAAGCTGGAATAGTATTGACAAAAACAAGGACGGTAAACTGACAGAGAAGGAATTTGCGGCTTTTGCCAAAATGCCAGATCAACCCTTCCCGGATAAGTAGTATTACTTGTTACAGGCGATCGACATTGATCGTCTGTAGCAAGTTGTTTAACTCTATTCAATTTAAAGGGCTCTACCCCTTTAATCTTTAGGTGATTGAATCATCTATAAATTGATATCGCCGTTACTGGTTTCACCTGCGATTACAGTTACATTGACAGGATCATCATTAAACGTCAACGTATCATCTGTTGCGGCACTATCCATGTCAGCATCACAGGTTAATGCCACAGTATAATCACCTGCAGGCAGGAACGATAACGTATATTGATAAATATCATTCTCATAAACAACCTTTGCGGTACTGATTGGATTATTTTGTTCAGCTGGAATCGCCATATCTATTGGAATATAAACATCATCAAGTAAGGCATCATTACCTGCAAAGGCA
>DAOVVZ010000306.1:0-3507 GCA_030636915.1 Methylomarinum sp.
GAACGGTACAGGCCATTATAGAACGCAGTCCTATTTTAAAGGAAATGATTGAAAACGGTGAATGCGGAATTATTGGCGGAAACCATAATATTACAACAGGTGAAGTGATTTTTTATGCTGATACTTTAATTATTAAAAATGCAAAGGGACATGCATAAAATAACTGCTTCCGTAGGCTGGGTTGAGGTACGAAACCCAGAATCTATACGTTGTATCACTTTTAATGCTGGGTTTCGCGTCTCAACCCAGCCCACATTGAATACTTTCACAGTCTCGTGAGCGTGCCCATCACACTAATGATAGGCACAAAGAGCTTTTACCCATTCTACACTTGTGCAAACTAATATTTGATTATGAAGAAAATAACTATCAACATAGTGTTGTTGAATTTATTGCTGTTTTTTCCAGTATTGGGATTGAGTGCCGAGACCAGTAATGATCAACTAGATTTAACCATGCATTTCTCTGGATATTTGGTTCTACTAGTGTTTCTGATTGCTTATACACTGGTGGTCCTGGAAGAAAAACTGCATTTACAAAAATCTAAGCCAGTTTTAGTGGCCGCTGGAATTATCTGGGCAATCATCGCCTATGTCTATAAATCACATGGACTAAATGATATTGCCAGACAGGCACTTGAGCATAACTTTCTTGAATATACCGAATTATTCTTTTTTCTATTGGTCGCAATGACATATATCAGCGCGATGATAGAGCGCGGTGTGTTTGATGCGCTTCATTATGAGCTGGTCTCAAGAAATTTTAGTTATCGTCAGCTTTTTTGGATTACAGGTACTCTGGCATTTTTTATTTCGCCCATCGCAGATAATCTGACCACTGCTTTGATTATGTGTACGGTAATTTTGACTATCGGCGCGGCCAAACCTGACTTTATTACCATTGCCTGTGTCAATATTGTGGTTGCTGCGAATGCAGGAGGTGCTTTTAGTCCTTTTGGTGATATCACCACGTTAATGGTCTGGCAAAAAGGCATTTTAGACTTCGCGACTTTTTTTAAATTATTTATTCCATCAGTTGTCAATTTTGTCGTGCCAGCTATCATTATGCATTATTATTTGCCTAAGGGTAGTCCAAGCTTGCCAACTGAGGTCAATGCAGAGATAAAGCATGGCGGATTAATTATTGTGCTGTTGTTTTTAACAACGATTGCTACCTCCATATTCTTTCATCAATTTCTACACTTACCGCCTGCTATTGGCATGTTAATGGGATTGGGCTATCTGAAAATATTTGGTTATTATCTGCGATTGATGTTCAGAAAAGAAAATACTTCTTTTGATTCGGTTCCAGGTTCCGAGGTCTCTGGCAGTAGTGCCTTTGATGTATTTAGTCATATTGCCAAATCGGAATGGGACACCTTGTTTTTCTTTTATGGCATTATCATGGCAGTCGGCGGCATAGGGTTTATGGGGTATCTATCGTTAACTTCCGAATTTATGTATGGCGAATTGGGTGCGACCACCGCTAATATATTGGTCGGGATCGCATCTGCAATTATTGACAATATTCCGGTTATGTTCGCCGTATTAACAATGAGCCCCGAGATGTCAGAAACACAATGGCTTTTGGTCACATTGACAGCAGGGACAGGCGGCAGTCTGTTATCGATTGGCTCTGCGGCAGGTGTAGCGTTAATGGGTCAGGCAAAAGGTTTTTATACGTTTTCCAGTCATTTAAAATGGGTACCAGCTATCGCCTTGGGTTACTTTTCTAGTATCTACGTACATTTGTTGATTAATTGATAATTACCTCTGTATATGGCATTTTTAGGTTTAGTTTTTTGTAATAAAGTGTTATTGGCATTTTTCTTTATCAAAAGCTGTTTCACCACGCTTCTCTATGTGATAATAGCGAGTTAATTTTTTAGACTCTATTCTCAGCGACCTTATTAGGTTGTTTAACGAACTTGAATGTAAATCACGGGCATAAAATGGACGAAAACAAAAAGAAAGCGCTGGGTGCAGCGTTAATGCAAATTGAGAAGCAATTTGGTAAAGGTTCCGTCATGCGTATGGGTGATGTTTCAGGCGCGAAGGGAATAGAGGTTGTTTCAACAGGGTCTTTGTCTTTGGATATTGCTTTAGGTGCAGGTGGATTACCTAGAGGGCGTATTGTTGAAATTTATGGGCCAGAATCATCAGGTAAAACCACGATGACACTGGAAACCATTGCACAAATGCAAAAACTAGGAGGTACAGCTGCTTTTATAGATGCTGAGCATGCCTTAGATCCTATTTATGCTGAAAAGATTGGTATTAATATCGATGACTTGTTAATTTCTCAGCCAGATACCGGTGAGCAGGCATTAGAGATTGTAGGTATGTTGGTGCGCTCAGGTGCTGTTGATATGGTCGTAATTGATTCGGTAGCAGCTTTAACACCAAAAGCAGAGATTGAAGGCGATATGGGTGATTCTCATATGGGTCTACAAGCACGCTTAATGTCGCAGGCACTCAGAAAATTAACCGCCAATATTAAGCGCTCTAATACTCTGGTTGTTTTTATTAATCAGTTAAGAATGAAGATTGGTGTGATGTTTGGTAATCCAGAAACGACTACAGGGGGAAATGCCTTAAAGTTTTATGCCTCAGTTCGTTTAGATATTCGTCGTATCGGTGCGGTGAAAAAGGGTGACGAGATTATTGGTAATGAGACCCGGGTAAAAGTAGTTAAAAATAAAGTCGCTCCTCCGTTTAAACAGGCTGAATTTGAAATCCTTTATGGTGAGGGTGTTTCATTTATGGGTGAGTTAGTTGACCTGGGTGTTAAATATGGCTTTGTTAATAAAGCAGGTTCCTGGTATAGCTATGGTGATGAAAAAATAGGTCAGGGTAAAGAGAATGTGAAAGCTTTTTTGAAGGATAACCCTGCAAAAGCTCAGGAAATTGAAGATAAAATTCGCGCAGAAGTGTTTGGTACTGGTGATGACATTGTTGAAGAGATTGATGCTAAAGAGTGATAGAAGCTGAATCACAAAAAAACATTAGAGAAATCTGTTTACGGCTATTAACACGACGCGATTACAGTCAGCTCGAATTACTGGATCGACTTATAAAAAAAGACTTTGATCGGGCTGAATCACAAATAATTATTGATGATTTAGCTGAGCAAGGCTGGCAAAGTGATCTGAGATTTGCTGAAAGTTATGCAAGATACCGCATAAAAAAAGGTTATGGTCCGATTAAAATTGGTTATGAACTACAACAACGGGGTGTTGAGTCATTTGATTTAGATACCGTTGTATTTGATCTGGCGGATGATTGGGATGATTTGCTTAAGCAAGTTTATGAAAGAAAGTATTCTGATGAAAAATCCTTGCTTAGTAAAGAGTGGCTTAAACGCAGTCGTTTTTTACAGCAACGAGGCTTTAGTTGGGAATTAATAAATAGGCTTTTTAAGGTGTTAAATATTAAGTTAGTTTATTCTTAACTTTAAGCTTTGGTTTGATGTGTCTCTTTTGTAGAGCGGACTGAAGTACGCTCTACA
>DAOVVZ010000372.1:0-3011 GCA_030636915.1 Methylomarinum sp.
CTTTTAAATCATCCATCACCGTGTAAATTTCAGGCGTAGTTAATTCACCGGGGAAATCAATATCTGCTGAGGTGGTCTAACAATGTTTGCAAGTTAAATTACAGCGGCGAATTAAATTCCAAATAACCACAGGGCCCGAAGGTTTTCGTACCGGTTTTAAAGGTGTGGGTTGTAACAGCTCACGCATATACTGGCTTAATCTAAACACGACTCTTCCCTATCCTTAATCCCGTTTTCTTTAAAATACGGGTACTAAACAAAACATCTTGTCCCTGATTATATTCACCCAATAGCTCAGCAATTGTTTCAATCTGTTCTTTAACACCATTTTCTGTTTTACTATGCACCATAGCAAACAAATTATAAGACCATTCAGGCTCATGTCTGGGACGATGATAACAATGGCTGACAAAATCTAACTGTCCCACCTGTTGCCCTAATTCATCAACATGCTCATCTGCAATATTCCACACTGTCATGCCATTAAACTTATAGCCTAAGCGATAATGATTAGGTACTACACCTATACGGCGAATAACCCCTGTTTCCTGCATGACTTGCATTCGTTTCATCACAGTTTCAACACTCAATCCCAATTGCTGGGCAATGGTTTTATAGGGTTGTGGCGTTAAAGGTAATCCAGCTTGTGTTGCTGTGATAATTTGCCGATCTATTTCATCAATCTTCATTATGCTTCCAGTTTTAGACAGACAAAATATTCATTGATTTTAGGCATGTTATAGACTGATAAACCTGTTTTCTCTTCTATTCTTTGAATTACCTCTACAATCCTTTCAGGCTTATCAGTGGCAATTACAAACCACATATTTAAGGGATTGTTTCGTGCGTAATTATGCGCCACTTCAGGGAAGCTATTAATGATTTCAGCGACTGTATCAAACTTTTCTTCTGGTGCTTTAACGGCGGCCAATGTTAACGCGCCACCCATTTGCTCGGCATGAAATAGCGGACCGAATCGAGTAAGTAAACCACTGGCTAATAAATCAGTTATACGTTCGATTAAATCTGTTTCTGTTAGCCCTAACTGCGTTGCTACCATTTGATAAGGTGAGTCACAAATGGGGAATCCATCCTGAAGATGATTAATAATTTGTCTGTCAATCTCATCCATGGGATAACTGTTTTTCCTCTGCTGTTACTTTATAAATAGCGCCACCTTGTTTAAAACATTGCCGACTAAATAATATTTCGCTACTAAATTGGCTCAAGCCACAAGAATCAATCAAGTGTTCTAATTGCTGCAATACTTTATCTCTGTTTTTACCATGAATCATGCAATAGAGATTATAAGGCCATGATTCACCTCGACGTGGCCGACGATAGCAAAGGTTAATAAAACTAAATTGACTGACATGTCCGCCTATCTGCTCAACCAAGTGATCAGGTACATCAAAAACCACCATGGCGTTGGCTCGATATCCTAAGCGTCTATGTTTAACAACCACACCCAGACGTTTAATTAAGCCTTGCTGTTTAAGTATGGATAAACGTGCAAGCACTTCATCCTCATTAATATTAAGCTGTTGGCCAATCAGGGCATAAGGTCTTGATACCAGAGGCAAACCTTTTTGCAGCTTTTCTATTAACTGACGATCAATAACATCAATCATCAAAATCCAACTCAAAACCTAAATCAATAAAATAATCTGCCAATAAAGGCAAATATAGGGTTTTAAAGCCTGTTTTTGTTTCTATATCGTCAATAAGCGCGCGCAAATGTTCGGAGTCTCTTGCTATCAAGACAAACCAAAGATTAACTTTATTTTCTCTCTCATAATTATGATTCACTTCTGGGTATTGATTGATCATTTCGGCGACATGCTTTAATTGTTCAGACGGTACAGTCATCGCCATCAAACTACTGCTTCCCAATTGATTAGGTGCAATCACCGAACCAATACGGGCAATAAATTTTTCATCCGATAGTTCTTTAAATACCGCTATTACTTCATCTTCAGAGACACCAACTGACTCAGCAATATCACGATAAGGTGTCGGTGACAAAGGAAAGTCTTGCTGATAATCATTCAGCAATTGTTTATGCAATGGACTTAACATGCTTACAAACCCATTTTATGTGCGCGAGAACTGAAAAAGATACCACTAGGCTTTTCGGCTGGTAAACGTTTGATTTCATTTAGACTATCAGTGTCATAAATAATCAACTGATTATCATCTCGCACTGAAACCCAGACCTCTTCACCGCGAGGGGTAAATTCCATATGTAATACCGCTTTACCGGGTGTTAAGGATTCAACAATATTTAAACCCTTGGCATCAATGATTTGTAAATTTTGATTATCAGGAAAAGCAAAATTAACCCAGATATGTCTACCATCAGGTCGCGCCATCACAAAGACAGGTTGACCTTTTACAGGGATACGCTTAACCAGTGACCATTGGCGTTTATCAATCACCAACACTTCATGCTGACCAATAGCAGGGATAAACATAAAGTCACCCGCAACAGCCCACCCCTCTAGATGTGGCATTTTATACACGGGGAGTTTTTCATTCTGTTTACCGTAATCAGGCAACACGCGTTTAACACCGGCATCAAGATCCCATAAATCTAACAAAGCCAAACCCGACTCACCAAATAACCCCGCCATATAATAGCGACCATCGGGCGTTAATAAGGCATCATAAGGTTGCTTGCCAACCTTGGGAAATTTTTTAATCACTGGGTTTGCAGGATTTTTTAGATCAATCACCCAGATTTCATTGGCATCAAATAAGCTGAATACAAAACGCTGACCTGGGGCATCAACCAAACCCACGACCTTGGATAGTTGCTTATCAGCATATTCAGCCGGAATATCTGCCACTAATTGCAAAGTCTCTGTAGAGAATATTTTAACGCCACCAGGAGTGTAATTAGACACCGCAATCAAGCGACCATCTTGAGAAATTGCGCCGCCAATACTATTGCCTGCCTGCACAATCCGTTGAGCAATTTTATCCTGTAATAAATCAATTTTACTTAAGCC
>DAOVVZ010000012.1:0-10969 GCA_030636915.1 Methylomarinum sp.
CAGAAATAGCAGCCTTAATATGTTCATGCGCCTGATAACCCACTATTTCAAAATCATCAAATTCATAATCAAAAATAGAATCAGGTTTACGCTTAATTTTAAATTTTGCTAAAGCATAGGGCCGACGCGTCAGTTGTAAGTTAGCTTGATCTTGGTGATTTAAGTACAAATGCACATCACCACCCGTCCAAATAAAATCCCCAACCTCTAAATTACACTGCTGAGCCACCATATGCGTCAATAAGGCATAACTGGCAATATTGAACGGTAAACCTAAAAACGTGTCACAGCTGCGCTGATAGAGCTGACAAGAGAGCTTTCCATTGGCAACATAGAACTGAAAAAAGGCATGGCAGGCGGGTAAAGCCATTTTTCCGTTTTTTACATTTTCTTGAGGACTCATTGATTCATCGGGTAAATCAGCTACATTCCAGGCAGATACGATAATCCTTCGACTATTGGGGGTTTCTTTCAGTTGTTTGATAATGGTGGCTATCTGATCGATACTCTGTCCTTCTGGCGTAGGCCATGATCGCCATTGATGACCATAAACCGGTCCTAATTCTCCATCAGCATCTGCCCACTCATCCCAGATTTTTACTCCATGCTGTTTTAAATAGGCAATATTGGTATCACCTTTTAAAAACCACAGTAACTCATGAATAATTGATTTTAAGTGGACTTTCTTTGTGGTGACTAAAGGAAAGCCCTGTTGTAAATCAAAACGCATTTGGTGGGCAAAAATTGACAAGGTGCCGCTGCCTGTTCGGTCGCCTTTTTGTACACCTTCTTTGAGTATTTTATCGAGTAAATCTAAATAAAGTTTCATGTGGATTTTTTATGTGCGTAGAAGAATAACAATCCACCAATTAAGATCATAGGTGTGGATAAGATTTGTCCCATAGTTAGCCAGTCTAATGCGAGATAACCTAAATGCGCATCTGGCATACGGAAAAACTCAACAAAAAACCTAAAACAGCCATAAAGAAAAAGCACCAGGCCTGTTGGCGCCATAACAGGTCGTTGTTTTGCTGTATAAACCCACAGGATTATAAATAACACTAATCCCTCTAACAAAGCTTCATAAAGCTGTGAAGGATGTCTAGCTATTGGTCCACCATTAGGAAAGACCATTGCCCAAGGCACATCAGTGGTTCTTCCCCATAGTTCTGCATTAATAAAATTACCGATACGTCCCATTCCTAAACCAATAGGTGTTAATGGAGAGATAATATCTGTTAATGCCAACATGGTGCAGTTATGTTTTTTTGCAAACCACCACATGGCAATAAAAACACCTAACATGCCACCATGAAATGACATGCCACCTTCCCAGACTTTAAATAGTATCAAGGGGTCTTTTATAAATGCGCTAAAGTTATAAAATAAAATATATCCCATTCTTCCCCCCAAAATCACCCCTAAAGCACCGTAATAAACCAGGTCTTCTATGGCTTCTGGTTTAATAACAGAATAAGGGCGCTCAGCCCTCTTCCTACCAAGTACCCAGACAGCGGCAAAGCCGATTAAATACATCAATCCGTACCAGTGAATTTTTAAAGGACCAAGAGCAAGGGCAACAGGATCTATTTGGGGATAAGTAATCATACTAAAAAAGGAGAAATATAAATGATAGAAGAAAACAGCTGACCTGTTGAAAAGTCATGCGTGTATTAAATATATTGGAAGTGAGGCTTCAGCCTCGCACGAATTTGACGAGGCTGAAGCCTCACTTCCAAGAATAAAAAGCCCGAACACTTCTAGTTACTCTCAGTACGATTGATAGTAGATCAATCGTACTGAAAACGGGCAAGCCTAGATAAATAAAATTAAACGTCCAAGTTAGTCACATCCAAGGCATTTTTAACAATAAAATCTCGACGAGGCTCAACCACATCCCCCATTAATGTGGTAAAAATTTCATCAGCCGCAATCACATCTTCAATCTTTACTTGTAACATGCGTCGGCTATTAGAATCTAATGTCGTTTCCCATAGTTGTTCTGGATTCATTTCTCCCAAACCTTTGTAACGCTGGATATGCTGTCCCTTCTTAACTTCTCTCATCATCCATTCAAACGCTTGTTTAAAATTATCAACTTGCTGTTGCCTTTCACCCATACGCATAACTGATTGCTCAGAAAATAGTCCGATGGTATCTTCTGCATATTTAGCAATAGTCAAATAGTCTTTACCAGAGAAAAAAGTTGGATGAAATACAAAGGTCTTGGTAATCCCATTCTTCCTTTTATCCACAACCACACTAAAATTTTCACCATCTGTATATTTCAACTCGATTGAATAATCCGCTTTACTGCCGTTTTCATTAAGTCGTTGCTCTAAATGATTAAACCATCCCGTCATTTTTTCCTGACTTTGTTTAATTTCTTCATTTAGAGGAGGTAGATATGTCATTTCTTCTAAGAAGATATCATCATAACGTCTCGTTAGGCGATTAACCACCGCAGTTACATCAGCATATTCAGTTGCTAACTTTTCTAAACCTTGCCCTTGAATAACAGGCGTTGATTCATCTGTTTGTAACTGTGCTTTATCTAGTGCAAGTTGAATAAGGTACTCGTTTAATCCGGCATCATCTTTTACATAATGCTCTTGCTTACCCTTTTTGATTTTATACAAAGGCGGTTGAGCAATATACACATAGCCTTTTTCTATTAATTCAGGTAATTGTCTATAGAAAAATGTCAGGATCAAGGTACGAATGTGTGATCCATCGACATCCGCATCAGTCATGATGATAATGCGGTGATAACGTAATTTTTCGATATTATATTCATCGTTACCGATACCGCAGCCTAAAGCGGTAATCAGGTTACCTACCTCGTCCGATGAAATCATTTTATCGAAACGGGCTTTTTCTACGTTAAGGATTTTCCCTTTCAACGGTAATATAGCTTGCGTGCGTCTGTCCCTGCCTTGTTTGGCAGAACCACCCGCTGAGTCCCCTTCCACTATGAATAGTTCAGATAAGGCGGGATCTTTTTCCTGACAATCAGCTAACTTACCCGGCAAACCAGCAATATCCAATGTCGATTTACGACGCGTCATTTCGCGTGCTTTACGTGCGGCATCACGTGCTCTAGCCGCATCTATAATTTTATTGACTATAGTTTTAGCTATTTGTGGCTGTTCTAACAAGAATTCTTGTAACTTCTCATTCATTGTGGATTCAACTAAAGGTTTAACTTCAGAAGAAACTAATTTATCTTTGGTTTGTGATGAAAACTTAGGATCAGGTACTTTAACCGATAACACTGCAGTTAAACCTTCTCTGGCATCATCACCTGTTGTCGATACTTTTTCTTTTTTAGCTAAACCACTGGCTTCAATATATTGATTGATAGTTCGTGTCAATGCACCTCTAAATCCCGCCAAATGACTACCGCCATCACGTTGAGGAATATTATTGGTGTAGCAAAAGATATTTTCTTGATAAGAATCATTCCATTGCATAGCCACTTCAACCGTGACACCTTCTTTTTCAGTGGTAAAGTAAAAAACATCTTCAAACAAAGGTGTTTTGTTTTTATTTAACTGTTGAACAAAGGCTTTTATTCCCCCTTCAAATTCAAAAACATCTTCTTTACCAGAGCGTTCATCTTTTAATGAAATCCTAACACCTGAATTTAGGAAAGATAATTCCCTAAGACGTTTCGCTAAAATATCATAATGAAACTCGACATCTGTAAATGTATCTTTACTGGGTAAAAAATTAATCAGTGTGCCAGTTCCTTCTGCATCAGCTACTGCTTCTAATGGAGCTACAGGTTCACCCATCCTATATTTTTGCTTGTGTAACTTGCCATGCTTGCGTATTTCAAGCGTCATTTCCTCAGACAAGGCATTTACTACCGAGACACCTACGCCATGTAAACCACCTGACACTTTATAGGCATTATCATCAAACTTACCCCCGGCATGTAACACTGTCATAATGACTTCTGCTGCCGAACGTCCTTCTTCTTCATGAATATCAACAGGAATTCCTCGTCCATCATCTGAAACGGACACAGAGCCATTTTCATGGATAACAACTTCAACGCCTTTACAAAACCCCGCTAATGCTTCATCAATGGAATTATCAACTACCTCAAATACCATATGATGAAGACCTGAGCCATCATCAGTATCACCTATATACATTCCAGGCCTTTTTCTTACGGCGTCTAAACCCTTTAATACCTGGATATTTGTACTATCGTATTCTTGGTTGTTATCACTCATATTTTTTCCATTTTATGTTCCACGTGGAACAAGAACTATTTTATGTTGCATGTTTCACGTGGAACATGCGCTGTTTTTTTTAATATTTATATCACCATGTTCCACGTGGAACACTTTGTAATTTCGAATCTGAGATAAATCCCCAAAATTGGAAAGTTCAGTTGTCGTCATAAAAACCTGGCAATCTAACTCAGATAAAAAAGTTAATAATTTAGCTTTATTTTGAATATCCAACTCAGCAGTCAAATCATCAATCAGAACACATACTGAATTGTTACTTTCTGTATTGATTAACTTAACCTGCGCCAACTTTAAAGCTAGCATTAATAATTTTAACTGCCCTCTTGAAACAAAATCTTTAGCTAATCTGCCATTAACTAATAACTGAAAGTCACAACGATGTGGTCCACTATGAGTAAATCCGTATCGTAAATCCTTCTCTAAATCATTAGTCAAGGTTTGAATAAAATCTACAGACTCATCCCAACCAGCTATATATTTTAATTCTATCTTTTCAAAATTAAGAAAGTAGTCACTTATCTTAGAAAAAATAGGCTGTAGTTTTTCTAAGTAACTCTTTCTGTGTTGAGAGACTATTGTACCGTACTCAACCAACTCGGTATTCCAAACATTAAGCTGGTTGATTTGCTTGGTTTTTAACAACGAATTTCGCTGTTGTAATACTTTTTTAAACTTACGCCAATGCAATAAAAAACCATCATTATAATTAAACACACCCCAGTCTAAAAACTCTCTTCTCAATTGAGGACCATCATCCAACAAACGATAGCTTTTAGGATGAATCAGTAACACCGGTAGGGAATATGCTAATTCTGCTTTATTGCTATTTTCTTGATTAACTCGAATATCACAACTTTTACCATTAAACTGAATTCCTAAATGACAAGTATGAGTATTATTTTGAATTACCTGCCCTGAAACAATCAATTCAGTATGTTCAAACTGTATCACCTGTTTAATATTCGATGCTCTAAATGATCTTGCTCTACCTAAGATAAAAATAGCTTCCAGCAATGAACTTTTTCCACTGCCATTTTCACCAATAATTAAATTAATTTCTGCTGCTGGTTCAATAGTAGCTTTAAGAATATTACGTAAAGAATAAATATCAAGTTTTAGTAAACTCATTTAAGGAGCCTCTGATTAAGTCTGGGCGAAGTAGATTATGTTCAGAATATTTAGATTCAAGGCAAAAATCGCAGGCTATTGCGAAGATTTTTAACGCGGAAGCTGGATATTCTGGCATAAGGTACGAGTTCATGACTTGATCAGAGGTTCCTTAAGAGACTTTAAGTCATTTACAAACGCATAGGCATAACAATAAATTTATACAACTGTTCTTCAGGTTCTTCTATAAAACAACTACTAGAATTACTGGCAATCGTTAGTACCGCTAATTCAGAATCTAAATTACTGACAGCGTCTAATAAATATTGTGAATTAAAAGCAATGGATATGGATTCACCTTGATATTCTATGATCAACTCTTCTTCAGCTTCATCATGTTCAGGATTGTGTGAACTTAATTTAAGTAATCCATCTGAAATTTCACAGGTTACGCCTTTAAACTTTTCATTGGCTAAAATAGCAACTCGAGTTAAAGCATCTTTTAACAAATGCTTTTGAATATGAATTTGATTAAAAAATGATTGTTCAAATACTTTACTAAAGTCTGGGTATTTTGAATCGACCAATTTAGCAGAGAAGATTAAATCTTTAAGGTAAATTCTGATATTGCTATTAGAAAATTGCACATTCAATTCAGCCTCTTCATCATCTAATAATCGGGTTAACTCTAAAACGCCTTTTCTAGGCAAAATGATGCGTTCTTCATAACCGGTGGATTCACCAATATTGTCTTCATAAATTGATAATCGATGTCCATCTGAGGCAACCAGTTTTAATTTGCTATTGGATATATGAAATAACAAGCCATTTAAATAATATCGAATGTCTTGGTTTGCCATACAAAAAACCGTTTTATCTAATGCTTTTTTCATTTTCCCGGCATTAATTAAAAATTGATTTTCTAATTCAGTTTCTGAAAATTCAGGATAGTTGTCAGCGGCTAATGTGGCCAAAGAAAAACGACTGCGTCCAGAAGTTACTTTAATTTTATCGTTTTTAAGTTCAATTTTTATTTCAGCTTGATTAGGTAGCAACCTAACGATATCTAAAAACTTTCTAGCAGGAACGGTAATTTGACCTGCCTCAGAAGAATCAAGATTAATTTTAGCAATCAATTGAATTTCAAGATCAGTCCCAGTCAATATTAATGCATTGTCATTAACAACCATGAGTACATTAGAAAGAATGGGCATTGTTTGCCTTTTTTCTATAACACTAACAATTTGTTGTAAAGGAGTAAGTAGTTGTTCTCTATTAATAATAATATTCATATATATATTTAAAGCTTATTACTGTTATTAGTGATTAAAAAACCTGTGTGTAAGTAGATATTTTGATTTAAAATCAAATACTTATATGATTATTTACAGTGTTTACTAATTGCTTTTTAGCTGTGGATAAGTTGTATACAAATAAGGCACTATAAAAAACACACAAACAATGAACACATTATAGTCAGTAAAAAACACAAGGTTATCCACAAGAGTTAAAAAGATATCAAATTAAAAAAATTTCTGACAAACATAATTTTTTTTAGAGATTTTGTAATTTACAAAAAAAGTTAATCAGTCTACTAATAATAATTATATATCTTTATATTTATATTACTATTATTAGTCATAAAAAAACCTGTGTATAACCCATTTAAAAATTTAAAAATCAGTAAGTTACAGTGTTTTTAAGTTGGTGATTCTATGTGAAGCCAAGCTGTGGATAACTAAGACTTAATTTTTACCCCCCTATTTGTCCACAGCTTAATAGCAATTAATGCGATAAAGTTCTCAACAGGTTTTGATAATCTTCAGATACCTTTATGTCACTGTCCCTTAATAATTTAATGCGTTTACAAGCATTAATTACGGTAGTGTGATCCCTGCCACCAAAGGCATCACCAATTTCAGGAAAGCTATGACTGGTAAGCTCTCTAGCTAGGCACATAGCCATTTGTCTAGGACGAGTGATTGATTGTCGGCGGGTTTTTGATGATAAATCGGCAACTCGAATTTTGAAATATTCAGCCACGATTTTTTGAATGTTATCTATATTGACTAACTTATCTTGTAAGGAAATTAAGTCATGTAAGGCTTCTTTGGTGAAATCAACAGTAATTTCTCTGCCTGTAAATTGAGAATTAGCAATCACACGTCTTAAAGCACCTTCTAAGTCTCTGACATTGGATGGAATGCGTTTTCCAATAAAAAAAGCAACTTCTTGAGGTAAATCCACATTAACAATACTGGCTTTTTTAATTAAAATAGCAGCTCTGGTTTCTAAATCAGGTGGCTCAATAGCAACAGGTAAGCCCCAACCGAATCTTGATTTTAAACGATCTTCCAAGCCTTCAATTTCTTTTGGGTATTTATCACAAGTTAAGACCACCTGATGTTTTTTGTCTAAAAGATTGTTAAATGTATGAAAAAATTCTTCCTGAGAACGTTCTTTATTAGCTAAAAACTGAATATCATCAATAAGTAAAACATCAATGTTGCGATAATAATCTTTAAATTCATTGATTTTATGGTGTTGAAAAGCTTGAACCATGTCTTGTACGAATTTTTCAGAATGCAGGTAAACGATATTAGCGGCAGGGTTTTTTTCTATAACGGCATTACCGATAGCATGCATTAAATGGGTTTTACCCAAGCCTGAATTGCCATATAAGAATAATGGGTTATAGGCTTTACCTATATTTTCAGAAACCTGAAGTGAAGCCGCTTTAGCGAGTTCATTTGATTTTCCTTCTACAAAGCTATCAAAAGTAAATGTTTTGTTTAAGAAATTTGAGCGCTTAGGTTTGTTAGTTTCTGTGGTTTTTTTCTGAAATTTAGGTTGAACCAGTGGCGTGGTATTTTTTGATCCAATTTCAAATTGTAAAATTAAGGTACCATTAGAAAATTCATAGACAGCATCTTCAATTTTTGTAATGAAGTGTTGCTTGACATGATCGATAATGAACCGATTAGGCGCTAATAACTTGAGAATTTCACCTTTTTCTACAGCCTGTAGTGGCCTGATCCAGGTACTAAAGTCACTGGAAGGGATTTCATTTTCAAGTTTAGATAAACAGGTATTCCAAATTGAGCTCATTGACTATTGATAGTAGGTTGTTTAAATCATTAAATGATTGATTTTTTTAATGTAATTAGTTTTTTTTTCAAAAATATGGACATGTAAGCATGCTAATTATTGATATTTTAAACATTAATTCATGCAAAAATACTAGGTATTAGAGATACAAACGACCGAAATATATAAAAACTAAAGGTAAATGTAATTGACAGGATGTATAACTTTATTTTATCATCCCGAGTCTTTTTTATCCGTTTTTTGTTAAATAATTATTAAGGCTTAGGCAAATGAAAAGAACTTATCAACCAAGTAAACTTAAACGCGCAAGAACTCATGGTTTTCGTGCAAGAATGGCGACTGTTGGCGGTCGCAATGTCATAAATGCTCGTAGAGCAAAAGGTCGCGCTGCATTAACAGTGTAGTTTGACTGACAATATTTTTAGTTTTCCCTCTCAGCTAAGGCTAGGAAAACCTGCTGACTATAAAAAGGTATTTGCTAATCCGGTAAAATCAACGGATAAGTATTTTACCTTGCTGGCTATTAGAAATGATTACGATCATCCAAGGCTAGGCCTTGCAATTGCAAAAAAAAATATAAAAAAAGCAGTTACAAGAAATTTAATTAAAAGAGCTGTTCGGGAAAACTTTAGATTAAAGCAACATGAGTTAATTAATATTGATATTGTTGTATTAGCAAGAAGAGATGCTGCGAATGCAACATCTACTATATTGAGTAAATCAATAGATAAACATTGGCTTAAAATTATAAATCGATGCGAATCCTACTCATAAATCTTATAAAGTTTTATAGATATTTTATAAGTCCTTTGCTTGGCCCTCCTAGATGTCGCTTTTATCCCAGCTGTTCAAGTTACGGTCTGGAAGCAATTCAACTACATGGCGCTATCAAAGGTTCTTACCTGACACTCAGACGCTTATTAAAATGTCATCCGTTCCATGAGGGCGGCGTGGACCCAGTTCCAGATAAATTTGGTAAATAATAATGGATAACATAAGATTTCTCTTGGTCATTGCTTTTGCAATGATTTCTTACATGCTTTGGGAACAATGGCAGTTAGATTATGGCCCCAAGCCAGAAATAGCGACATTAGAACAACCAACAATTCTTGAGCCAGGCGCAGATTTACCAACAACTGGTAATGTTCAAGCGGGTAGCTCAACACAAAATTTAGAAGCGGTACCTGTTCTTGAAGTACCTGCTGATAAAATTATCACTGTAAAAACAGATGTTTTTACGCTTGAAATTGATACTAACGGCGGTACAGTACGCAATTTAGATTTAGTTCAGTATCCTTATGAAAAAGAGAATACTGTTGTAAACAGTATGTATGCTTTGATAGGCATGGATCCTGCGGAAAAAGATTTATCCCCAGTTCGTTTATTTGATAGTAGTGGCGAAAAGCAATTTTTGGCTCAAAGTGGTCTAATTGCAAGTTCAGGTTCTGCAAAAGCTCCTGATCATCATGCTTCTTTTACTGCTAAAAACGTAAATTATGAATTAGTAGAAGGACAAGATACTTTAACTATCCCCTTAGAGTGGACAAATAATGAAGGTGTGGTTTTTACTAAAACTTACACTCTGACTCGTGGTAGTTATGATATTAGCGTTGTTCAAAAAGTAAGTAATGATTCTGCACAAACATGGACAGGAAGACAATATAGTCAACTGTTACGCGTACCGTACGAAGATGATAAAGGTAATACTTTTATCAGAACTTATGCCGGTGGTGTTGTTTACACAGCAGAAGAAAAATATCAAAAAGTTACTTTTGAGGATATGGCTGAAGAGAACCTAAGTGTTTCAACTTTAGGTGGCTGGAGTGCGATGACTCAGCATTACTTCGCTACAGCATGGGTTCCACCAGCTGATCAAGAAAATCATTTTTACACTAAAGAACTAAAAGATTGGCGTTATGTGATTGGTTCTTACTCCCCTGCTGTTACTGTTGCTCCACATACAGATGCTATTTTTAGTTCACATTTATGTGCTGGACCTAAAATTCAGCCTATGATGGAAAAAGTAGCTACAGGGCTGGAATTAACGGTTGATTACGGTTGGTTAACAATTATTGGTAAACCAATTTACTGGTTATTAAATCAAATTCATGATTATATTGGTAACTGGGGCGTGTCTATTTTAGGCGTGACCATGTGTATAAAATTATTGTTCTTTAAATTATCTCAAGCCAGTTTTCGTTCAATGGCTAAGATGCGCAAAATTCAACCGAAACTTAAAGATTTACAAGAAAAATTTAAGGATGATAGACAACGTTTCAATACTGAAATGATGGCTATGTACAAGAAAGAAAAAGTAAACCCAATGGGTGGCTGTCTTCCAATTATGGTGCAAATCCCCGTATTTATTTCCTTGTATTGGGTACTGATTGAAACAGTTGAATTACGCCAGGCAGATTTTGCTTTATGGATTCAAGATTTATCAGCACAAGATCCCTATTTTATTTTGCCAGTTATCATGGGTATTACCA
>DAOVVZ010000225.1:0-4132 GCA_030636915.1 Methylomarinum sp.
ACTTGGCTTGACCTGCAATCGCGGCAACAGAAAAGCCACAAGTGTAGGAAAACAAATTAAGCACCCGCTGATCTTTGCTTTGCGCTTGCACCCATTGCCGTCCATTTTTCATGTCTAAAAATAAGCCGGTGTTTCTAGCTTGCCCTAAGCGGATATGAAACTTTAGATTGTGTTCTTGAATCACCAGCTGCTCAATAGCCTCACCACGTATCACATCAACAGGCCCTGCTAATTGATAACGATGTTGTAGCTGCACACTTTTACAGCTAGGTATAAGCGCTAACAGCTCATCTGCTAAACGATCAATATCTTCGGTATTTTCCGGTGCAAATAAGGTGATTAAAGCGACTGGGGGTAACCAATCGACGGTGACATGATTTAAGCCCTGATAAGCATGTCCTCGACCATGAAATAATCGCTGAGCCTGTAAAAGGTCTTCAGGCGTTAAAGGAAGCTGGAGGTATTTAGACAATTGAGGTAAAGCAGACAAAACAGAATCTCTTGATTAATAGAGCCGCCAGTATATTACATTTACCCCCCGTATTTAGCTAAAAAGTAGGGTGGGCAAAGGGTTCCGTGCCCATCCCTACCGAGACTATCGCTGTTTTAATCTGTACAACGCCGATATATCCTCATCACCATAGCCTTTAGCCATTAGCTTTTCATAATCACCAATAGTTTTATCTATTGATGCTAAAGACATATCCCTTTGCTTTGCCATTTGCTGACAAATTTTTAGATCTTTATGATGTAAAGCTAACTTAAACCCCGGTTCAAATGTACCTTTTGTCATGCTGGAGCCTCGGTGTTGCAAAAACCAATTGCCTGCTGCGCCGCCAGAAATGACTTCAATCACTTTTTCCATATCCAAGCCTTGAGCCTGCCCAAAAGCTAAAGCATCGGTGACTGCCTGATTAATTCCCGCTGCCATAATTTGATTAACTGCTTTAGTGCCTTGCCCTGAGCCTATCTCTCCCATGTGTACAATTCTTGAGCTCATAGTGTCTAATACTGGCCTAACTTTTTCCAGAACCTCGGCATCACCGCCAATCATCATGGCTAAAGTGCCGTTTTTTGCGCCTTCTACACCACCGGATACAGGTGCATCTAAAAAACCCACCTGCTTTGCAGACAAGATTGCGGCTGCTTTTTTTGCGGTTTCACTGCTAACGGTAGACATATCAACTACTGTGGCATTTGGTTTTATCGTTTTACTTATTGCATCAACTATTTGTAATACATCCTCGTCCGCAGAAACGCAAAGCAATACTAAATCGACTTGTTCGGCTAATTGCTGGACAGAAGAACAAGCGATTACATTCTGTTCCGCTGCAAAAGCATCCGCCTTACTGACTGTTCGGTTATAAACCGCTGTTAACAAACCCGCTTTAGCAACATTGCTGGCCATTCCTAGCCCCATTGCCCCTAATCCTATTAACCCTACTTTCATATATTCTTCCTATTTTTAGGTCTATCATCAAAACACATTCAATCATAAGCCTATGATAAAATAGACCGATGAAAGAATTAAATACTTTTAAACTGATTGAGCGTATCAGCACCCTATTACGCTCTGAAGAACGCAAAAAATATACCGCACTTGGATTACAACCTGTACATGGACAAGTTTTAGATTATTTATCTAACTGTAATAAACACAGTGATACACCTGCTACTGTCGCGGAATTCCTTAGCCTAACCAAAGGTACTGTTTCTCAATCTATACAAGTATTGGAACGTAAAGGTTATCTTGAGAAACAACAAGATACAGAGGATAGAAGATCTATCCATCTTAAGCTACTTCCTTCCGGACATGATTTAGTTGCTGAGTTTAAACCTCTGGATATATTTCAGAAAGCAGAAGAGCAAGTATCTCAGCAAAAATTCAGCTCATTAGGGGATGCTTTAAAGCAAACCCTCATCGCATTACAGCAATCCAATCATTCAAAAACATTTGGTTTATGTAATACTTGTAGCCATTTTGCAGAGGAAGATAACCATTATCTTTGTCACTTAACTAAAGAGCCGTTAGAGTATCCCGATATAAACAAAATCTGCAAAGAGCATACCTTACCTACAGAACAAATTTAAACCTAACAAGAGAAAACACTAATGTTTAACCAAAAATCAATTGACGATATTGCTAACCGTTTAGCCGATGCTATTCCTCCTGGCTTAAGCAGTTTAAAAGGCGAGATGGAAAAAAGCTTTCATACTATTTTACAAGGCGCTTTAGGAAAACTAGACCTTGTGACGCGTGAAGAGTTTGAAGTACAAAAAGCTGTTTTAGCAAAAACACGTTCTAAATTAGAAGATTTAGAAAAACGCGTGACTGAGATTGAGCAACAGTCAAAATAAACGTCGCTTTAGAGAATTGTTTAAAATGCAGCGATTAATCTATGTCATTAGCCGTAGTTTATAGTCGAGGTCGCTCAGGCATTGAAGCGCCATTGGTAACAGTGGAAGTCCACATCACCAATGGCTTGCCTGCGCTTAGCATTGTTGGCTTACCGGAAGCGGCAGTCAAAGAAAGCAAGGATCGTGTGCGCGGGGCAATTATAAATTCTCATTTTGAGTTTCCCATTCAGCGCATCACTATTAATCTAGCCCCTGCTGATTTACCTAAGGAAGGCGGACGTTTTGATCTGGCCATTGCTTTAGGCATTTTAGCTGCATCAGATCAAATCCCCAAAAATACCCTTGCTGAGTATGAATGTGTGGGAGAATTATCACTTAGCGGAGAACTGCGCCCTATTATTGGCTCGTTACCTGTTGCCATCCATACCCGCAATGCAACAAGACAATTAATTTTACCGCTGGATAATTCTGCCGAAGCCGCTTTAGTTAAACAGGCATCGCTTATTCCCGCCAGTAGTTTGCTTGAAGTTTGCGCACATATTAGTGGGCAAAGGTCACTACCCAACTATATTCCACAGGATGTAGAAAAAGAATCAGAGATTGCACTTGATTTTTCCGATGTACAAGGTCAATTTCATGTTAAAAGAGCCTTTGAAATAGCCGCAACAGGCGCACATAATTTACTAATGCTAGGCCCACCTGGTACAGGAAAATCAATGCTGGCATCACGTTTGCCCAGCATTATGCCTGAGCTAACAGAACAACAAGCACAAGAAACGGCGGCGATTTCATCAATTAGTGACCAAGGCTTAGATGTTAAGCACTGGTTAAGGCCGCCTTTTCGCGCGCCACACCATACGGCATCTGCCGCTGCATTAGTCGGTGGTGGCAGTAATCCTAAACCTGGGGAAATTTCCTTGGCGCACAATGGCACTTTATTTCTTGATGAATTGCCTGAGTTTGATAGAAAAGTGCTGGAAGTATTGCGCGAGCCTTTAGAAACCGGACATATCACGATTTCTCGTGCCAGCCGGCAAGCGGATTTTCCGGCCAAGTTCCAGCTTATCGCTGCTATGAATCCCTGCCCGTGTGGATATTTAGGAGATGTATCAGGTCGTTGTCATTGCACGTCTGAACAAGTTGCAAAATATCGCGCAAAAATATCAGGCCCCTTGCTGGATCGTATCGACATGCATCTTGAAGTGCCTCGTGTGTCACATGAAGTCTTGCGTAAAGGCTCAGCAGAAGGAGAAGAAAGCAGCGAGGCAATTAGAGTCAGGGTAATTACTGCACGTAACCGTGCATTAAAGCGTCAAGGCAAAGTAAATTCTGCACTCGGCCCTGCTGAGGTAAAGTCACTTTGTACTTTGTCAGAGCAAGGTCACCAGATATTAGAACAAGCGATGGATCAATTTGGCTTATCTCACCGTGCTTATCACCGCATTTTAAAGCTCGCCAGAACCATTGCCGATTTAGCTAACTCGGAACAAATTAAAATACCACATTTAAGCGAAGCCATTGCTTATAGGAAATTAGATAGAAGCAAGTAGTAGCCTTGATGCAACGAAGTGGAATCAAGGTTTTTATACAGTCTAAGGAAAAACAATTATGGTTTTTTATCGGCGTAACTTTACAAAAGGCGGCACCTATTTCTTTACTGTTAACCTTAAAAATCGACAATCAACCGTTTTAACTGATTCTATTAACTTATTACGAGAATCATTTGCTTTTGTACAAAGGCAAAAGCCTTATACAATTATTGCTATAGTGATAT
>DAOVVZ010000250.1:0-3918 GCA_030636915.1 Methylomarinum sp.
ACATTACCCGATGTCCTGAAAACAATTGAAGAGTTTGGTCTTCCTGCCACATAAAAAAAGAACGTGGCAAATGAAATATTCTCATACAATTGTCCCCGCAAACATCAATTCAATATCATCAAGTATTGACTATACCTCTATTTATTGATGAACAGGAAACTAATTACCTTAGTTAATGCATGGTTATACACTTATATTTCAAGCACATAAGCTATTCCTCTCATCTTTTTCTAAAATTATCCAGCGTACTTACCCTCTAACTTTCAAAAGAAAGTTTATTTCCAAAAGCGCTTTGCCAATCCTGATTAAACTGCTCAACCGCAGGCCCAACCGCGGGGTGTGAAACCATTTGAGCTGCCACATCAACTGGCAGCGTAATTGCTCCAACACCTAACTTCATTACATCCATTACCTGCAATGTGTTTTTAAAACTGGCGGGCAATACTTTACAGCTTAACCCTTGCTGAGTTATTAACTGCTGTAGGTCTGCAACAACAGCGACTCCATTGCCGCCCATGGTATCCATACGATTGACATAAGGTGCTAAATAGTCAGCACCACAAAGCGCTGCAAAATAACCTTGTTGAGCACTGTATATAGCAGTCGCTAAAACCTGTATGTTTTTTTGTTTTATCTTTCTTATAGCAGCCAGCCCTACTTCAGTTGCAGGAATTTTAACTACCAAATCAAAAGGCAATGCATCAATCTTTATGGCTTCGGCAAGCATTCCATCCACTGTTTGACTAACGACCTGCACATGGAATCGTGCCTCACTGCCTATAATTCCAGCTATGTCTGATAAAGCTTGATTTACACCAACCCCAGCTTTAGCCAAAATTGACGGATTAGTTGTTATACCTTTTATCGGTAAACATGCATTAAAACGAGCTACCTGTTCAACATCAACAGTATCTAAATAGAGTTCAATCATTTATATGTATTTTTCAGAAGCCTATCCTGAGTCGGACTGGCTTATAAGTTTCAGGATAATTCTTTTAAAACCTTTTCACCTTTGTCTATTTGAGCAGATATTACATCCACTTCCAAAAGTAAGGCTTTTTTGAATTCTTCGTTTTTACATTGCAACAGCTTTTTATTAGTTTTAATGAGTTTACTTTTTAATTTGACTAAAACTGATTCTATCTCTGCTACACTCTTCCTTTTCTTTGCTTCGTCTGCATCAAAAAATGCCTGCAATTTACTCAATAGCTCTATTTTATTCATCCGGTAAACCTCAATCTATCTTAGCTGCTGAGTTAACTACATTTAATAATTCACTATCCGTTAATGTCATTTCACGTTCTGCATCAATTGATTGAATCGCATAATTAATGAAGACAGTCGTGGCCATACTAATCAGATTTGACTGAATATCATAGACATAAGCACTATCATTCATTAATGAAGTTCCCATTTGCGATGAAATCTTATGCTCTCTTATCAGAACTTCAATATTTTCCATCATCACAATATTCTGATCTTTCAATCTCACTTTTAACATATCCTGTGATAACAAAGGCAACTCACTCACCAGCTTTTGTGTTTTTATTTCTTCAATATCACGTAATAGCGTAGCAATTTGATAGCGTATTTTATCGTATTCTTGTTTTAGATAAACATTATGGGATACATGACTTTTTTGCAGATTTTTTTGTAAATGTTTAGTCGCTTTAATCGCTTCAGCAAGTTTTAAATTAGCTCCTCTTAGCCAATAAAGCCGACCTGATTGTTTCAATTCCCAAGAAAAACGTGCCTGACCAATAAACTCAACAATCGCACTGTATATACCCTTAAAGTTTCTTTCATAGGCATCATCAAGGTCATAATCGGGGAGCTTCTGATATTTTTTAATAATATCGCCAAGATCCCGTTCAGAAAAAACATCTCGCCTATGCAGCCCCATGGTTTTCAGAATAATATGTACGGTGTTGCCGTACAAATGTTCTGTTTCATTTCTAACTGCTTCAACGGCAGTTTCTGGAAACTGTAATGCCGATTGCGTTAAAAAACGGGGCTTATCTAGCGCACCAGTGGTATCAACCAACAGTCTTTCCAACAATTTAGCTAATGGCTGCACCAAGGGTAACATGACACTAATACCGACGACATTAAACAAGGTATGAAATGCCGCTAATTTAAGCGTGTAATCATCAGCAGCAATACCCACCAGCACACAAAACCTATCAACAACCCAGATAAATTGATCCATCAAAACAATGGCAACGATGGCTGTAAACAGATTAAAGATTAAGTGAGCCCCCGCCAATCGTTTACCTTTGATATTGGCACTTAAAGCCCCTAAAACAGCTGTCACTGTAGTTCCAATATTGGCTCCAACAGCTAAGGCAAGTGAGTTTTCATACGTTACTTGTGACGACGCCAATGCAGTAATAATCAGCACCATAGTTGCATCGCTGGATTGAATAATAATGGTTGTTATCACACCAAGTACTACAAAAACCAATAACCCCAAAAAACCTGTTAAGGCATAATCAGTCAGCTGAATTGTGCCTCTAAAGGCCTCAAAGCCTTCTTTCATATAATGTATACCTAAAAACAAAAAACCTATCCCGGTCAGGATATATCCAAGTCCTTTCAGGTTTTTTGATTTTTGTAACACTAATAAAACGCCAAACACTAGCATTGGCATGGCATAGGCCGAGATATTAACTTTAATGCCAAAGCCCGCGACCAACCACGCGCCAGTTGTTGTCCCCAGATTTGCACCAAAAATGATGCCGATGCCTGCGGCTAAATCTAACAACCCGGCACTAATAAAAGAAATCACTAAAACAGATAACAATGAGCTGGATTGCATGATCATTGTCGTTATCACCCCAAAACATAAACGTTTAGGTAAGCTACTTGTAATTGCTTTTAATACTTTTTCTAGAATACCACCAGTAAATGACCTAAAACCTTGCTGCAATGACAGCATACCGAATAAAAATATCGAGATTCCAGCGATAATGGTTTTAAAGTCTGAACTGATCCAGAATCCATACGACAATAAAAGCATGACTATAAAAAGCAGACTGTTTCTTATCATTGCTTCCTTCTGAGATAAATCAATTTAATACCCGCTGCTGTTATCACTATCTAACACCAATAAATACCCAGTACTCCACCAACATTGTATAGAGGTAAAGTAATTATTATTCACAGCAAAAGATCTATTCACACAGAGAACACGGAGAAGAGCTTTGTAAAAAAGATCATTCTGCTCTATCTCAGTGTTCTTCAAACTCTATATGTGAATTTATTTTTTATACCCGTTGATCATCAGAATCATCAAGTGGACTAATAAATTTGTTAACCAGAAAACCAGCAGATGCACCAATCACCAACCATAATAAAGCATTAGCAATACTAGTCTGAATAATAAACTGATGCCATAGTGTGGTTAATGCTTCAACCGCTTGGGGATCGGTATTTGCAAAGCCATGACTTTCTGACTGAGGTGCGCCAAAAATATGCGGAATAGTGATTAAAACAACACCTATACCTTTATAGAATAACTCCTGAAAAGCAATCATCCATAATGATACAGCAGTAAAAATAAGTGTCACTATCCACCATACTTGACGCCCCTCAAGAAAAGCCGCTTCCATCCCGGGAATTTCAGGCGGCAAACCTAATGCCGGTGCAACAAAGATCGTTAAATATGCAGCTATTCCCCAGTACAATCCTTTGATGACCGTTATATTAGTTTTAACAGTCATTGCACTGAGTAATATAAGTGCGTAAGCAAAACATAATAAAAAATTAGTTGCAAAACTCCATGTATGGCGCTCTATACCGTCTTCTGGAGACCAAGCTTCTATTTGATGGCTTGCTGGTTCTAATACTTCATAGACTTCTGAGCTTAAAATAATGGGGGTTATGAAAAAAGCTTGATAAGCACTAAATATTAATCCA
>DAOVVZ010000195.1:0-4435 GCA_030636915.1 Methylomarinum sp.
ACACCAAAAAACTTGAGCAATAGTGACATGGCTGTCATAACCTGCATTATAAAAATACCCAAGCAGTACACTGTAGTTATTGGTATCACGTAATGCGACTTGTTTAGCGGATAAATTCTCAGCATCTTTTTCGCTTTTATAATGCCCTCGCACATAAGAGTTTAAATTACGCTCTTTGCCTTCTGCACCAGCCGCCTTGTTATAGGTGATTTTTTGGGTAGGCACTAACAAGGTCGTTAAAGCATCCACCACCGTTGATTTACCTGAACCAATATCACCTGTTAATAATGCATTTTCACCATCAGGCTTAATTTTCCAGATATGCTTGTCAAATGTTCCCCAATTTAATAACTCAAAACGATGTAGTCTAAACCCTGCTAATTTAGCATCCGAGACAAAATCCATTTCAATCTGTTGGTTGTGCATATTCTTTATAAATTCGTAATTTTTCGTTAAAATCCGCGGTCCAGTCAGCATCGACCAAGGCAATAATAATGCGCTGAATTTCCATGTTTTCAGCATCGTTTTTTAATTTCCTTAAAAAACCTAATTCAGCAACTTTGTTAATGGTGGCATTAATAGAAGCAGCAATCTGTGCTTCATTACTTTTCTCTGGCATAAAAACCAACATGGTATTAATCAATTCCTGCCTGGAGACAATCACCCGAGTTTCTGCACCAGAGCTATCCGCCTCTGCCATTTTTTTACGCAATAATACGCAAAGCAAACTAATGGGATAACTTAACGGGCGACGAGCAATTAACCGCGGTAAAGGGTCTTTTTCATCTTCATCAGGTATGGTTTGAGTCAACCAGGCATAGCCTTCTGCATCATCAATCTCTAAATTTAAGCCGACTACTTTTACATAATCCAGGACTTGCGATTGCAGTTCTAACAAATCATTCCAAAGCTGGGGTTGCTGGTTTCTAAATAGAATCCCTTTGAGGAGATGGATGATGACTGGGGAGATGCTGGGGTGGTGGTGTTCTTCGGTCATGGGTTTATTAGCTCATTTTTTGCAGCCATTAGTTTATAGTTCGTGGTGCAAAAAGCTACTTTTTTTTAAATCTGGCAATCATTCAGTAGGATATTATTTTCCCATTCTTTAGCTTTCCGGCTACATACAAACACGAATATATTACAAAACATCATCATGATCTTACAAGTTGCTATACTTGTTGGATAACGTTTGGTATTTAAAAAGTTCTTATTCGTAGGTGATTAAACCTACCCCTAAAATACAAAGGGTGTTATTACTGCAAACCAGATACACTCGTGGTATTTACTCTAAT
Source organism: Methylomarinum sp. (assembly GCA_030636915.1). Classification (GTDB taxonomy): domain Bacteria; phylum Pseudomonadota; class Gammaproteobacteria; order Methylococcales; family Methylomonadaceae; genus QPIN01. The sequence goes on from DAOVVZ010000195.1 coordinate 1,293, forward strand.
TTGTATTGACCCCCTGTGTCAGAATAGTTGTAATAATCTTACATTGAAAGACCGTTATCGACCCATTGCGGGCATTCGATAAATCAGTTTACACAGAATAACCATTAAATAACTTGCTGTGTTCAACGTCAGAACTGTGCATGGTGTTGCACTTTTTTTAGCAAGATGAACTTTGTATTAGAAGAATTGAGGCAAGTTGATTTTGCTCGTTATAACAAAAAAAGTAAAGCTCCATTACTTCTGGTCTTTTTGCTCTTCTTCTCTTCTTTAAATTCCGTAGCAGTCGTCCGCGTTTCCTTTTTCAGCACTTAACTTGGCAAACATCAGAAATCAGCCCCAGCTCTTTCGCTTTTTTCCTTTTCCCCAGCGCGCCATTGCGTACTGTCTGAATCTTGGGACGTCCTTGTCCCAAAATCCAGCCACTACGCAGCGAATAGTAAGCCCCGGTACGTCCTGCGTCCGCCTCAACTCCGCACAAAAACCGCTCCGTTAAGGTTCCCACAAATGGCTCTACGGCTCTTCGGGAAACAATTTTAACCGCCTTAGCGCTAACGCGCTAAGATTGGTAAATTGCCCTTCGCCTACCGCGGACTATCAATCCATCCGGGATTGACAGCGTTAGCCGCCCTCGCTTGCTATTATTTACTTGGCTTTGGCTTGTTCCCTGTCGCCTACCGCGGACTAAAAATCATCACTCCGCTAGCGCTCCGTTTCCCTGATTTTCAGCGTACGTGCAAGAGTCAAGACTCGACCCCGCCCCGTTATATTTAGGTGTCTGAGTTTAGTGAATGACCGAGCATCTTCCCTTCTTAATGCATTCGCTAACTACCTTGTATTTTTTGTATTCCTCTCGCCCGTCTTCGTATACAACTCTTACCTTTTCATTTCGGCCATATTTTCTCTCTGCTCGAATGAATTGAGGGACTGGTTGTTTAATCAGAGTTTGTTCGGCTTGGTTTCTGATGAACTTGACGGTATCGATGTCAATGCCTTCTGGGTTTGGCTTTGTTGATTCTATGTGTTCAGCAACTTCTCTGATGATTTTTGCTTGTTCAAGTAAGTCATTTTCGTTCCGAGTTGACTGCATCTTCAGGTATAGAATTGTGAAGAACTTTATTTTGTTTGATTTTGAGGTAAGGCCTTCATTGTCGATTATTAAGTCACAATAACCTATAGCTTTTTGATAGTCATTCTCAGTTATGCAGTTAGAAATTATTATTTCAAAAAGCCTTACGTCAACAGCATCACTTGTATCAATGTAGTTTTGAAAACCTTTCAAATATGACTCTTGTGAGTTGGTATTGCTTTGATCGATAAATGAAAGGTATTTATTGCAATTGAAGGTCAATTCAGGTGTTGAATACTCTTTAGGAGTATCTACTGCTTTTTGAAGTAAGTAAGCTGATTCATTTTTGTCAGGACTTGTTATATTTAATAATGCCATATCAAATAAAATATTAGAGAATGAGGCTTTGTCATGTAAACAATACTCTTTAACCAACTCTAAAATGCTATCGATTTCATCGGTTCTGTTCTGCTCAAACAAAACTTCTATTAACAAAGCAATCTTTAAGTGTGTTAATTCAAGACCTGTTTTCAACTCTTCTGCATCTAGATGTATCTTTCCTGCTGCTAACGATTCTTTAATGGTTTCTAGGTGATCATTGATGATCTCTGACTGCAAAGAAATTGCAGATATTAAAGGAGTTACTTTGTTGGAATGATCGGCCGATTGTGCGGATTTTAAGTAATTTTCAACGGCAAGCTCTTTATTTTTTGCTTCGTTTAAGATGGCTACGTTGTAGTATGCTGCAGAAATAGCATGGTTCTTTATATGCGTTCCTTTCCCGTGCATATCTATGATCATTTCGTTCAGCTTTATCGCCTCTTGCTTTTCTTTATCCCCACCAGACCGGACTAAGATTGCAGCCTTATTCATTAATGCTTCGTGATAAAATGGGTTGTTTCCATCGTCGATGATTTTGTTAAATAGATCTAAAGCATCTTCGTCTTCATCTAATTGGTAGTAAGACATGCCAAGTGTATAAAGTTGATCCATATGTAGATCACGAAACCCACTCTTGTCATAAATAGAGTCCTGATAGGATTCTATTGCCTTTCTGTAGTTTCCTTTATGGAAATAACAAAGGCCTAGCTTATAGTTAACGGACATCGCTTCTGATGTGTCTAGGTCCTGCTGTTTAGAAAAATATTGATATATCTCTAGCGCATCTTCATACTTTCCAGTTGCAAAGAATTCTTCTGCTTTGTTTATTGATAGGCTGTCTGTCTTTTCTAAATCCGACAGCCAGCCTTCACCTAGACTTTCTTCAATGACTCTATTTTTTATTCTGACGTTGCCGAATTCATAATCAGACCCAAGTATTCCAGCGAGGTATAATCTGCTTTTGACTCGGTCAGATAAAACATCTGATTTTTCATAGATGATTGCAGTTACTGCTTCTCGTAACTCTTTGTCAGACTCTACTAGTGCACGGATATGATCTACTGGTGGACGGTCAAATTTTATTAGATATAAGTCTTTTACTATTTGGTCTACATAACTCTCAGTGATTTCTGTGCCGGTGACAGATAAATCTTCAAGGGAAGAGCATATCTCCCAACTTAGTCTTGGGTTTCCGTTGCACCAGTGAAAGATCCGTTCTCTTATACTTTCCGGCCAACTTAACCCTGCCTTGCTTATAAAACTTTCAAACTCAGAGTAACTGAAATCACCAAGAAGAATCTTTTGTCCAATATTAAATGGTGAAATTGATTTGTCTTTAATTATCTCACTAGGCTCGGCTACACCAGAGATGATGTAACTAAGCCTTTCATACTCTTTGAAATTAATTCTCTCGAAGTAAATGCTTCGGACATGGGCAAATATTTTGTCGGAATAGTCTGCCGTGGTAAGAGAATCGATTTCATCAAGGTTTATGATTAACTTACCCTTGATCGCTTTTAAAATTTTTCTTATTTCTCTAGAGTATTCTCTATGTGCTGCGACATTCTTTGACTCTCGATCTAAGTAAATTTCCTCAGTGACCGGGTCAAGTTGATCTGGGTTTGTTTCCAGAATGGTGTCAACAATACTTCTAAAGCAATCTCTATCCGTAGAGTATCGGTTTGACAAATCAATA
>DAOVVZ010000348.1:0-3183 GCA_030636915.1 Methylomarinum sp.
AAGGGTTCTACCGTGCCCATCATTTTTTAGTGAGATGGGCACGAAAAGATCCTTGCCCATTCTTGTATTAACGTTTTAGTCCCCAAGCAATTCAATCAACACTAACTGATGCAGTTTTTCAATTTGCTTAGAGCTGGCTAAAGGCTCTACAAAGTTATAGCTTAAAGTAAGCTGATTTTGATAAATACAGCATAAAAATGCCAGTCCTGGCGGTGTTGTTACCTGGCATAGATGGAATAGAGATTGTATCTCAGCACCGGGAAAGCTATTAGCCGGTGTATCTAATCTGCCAACATCAGAAAACCAGAATGAGCTACGTTCTTTGCCTGAACTGGAAAGACGCAGGATCTTGCCATACTCATCCAGTGATAGCCAGCTACCCGCCCACATTAGGGGTAAAAAGGCGTAATCTAATTGCTGCCTAATCACATCCATATTTTGTTTCTTTAGATGTGCAAACAAAGCCTCACGGTCTTTAACAATCTCACGCGGAGCTTGGGCAAATAAGGCACAGACGTGATTGGCAATAACTGGCGTTAAAGCGCGTTGTTTGCGTAAATTAAAAGCATAAGGGGCGCAATAAGCTTCTCCAGAATTATCAGGGTTCATCTTGTCTAATGCTCGCATTAAACAGCCGATGTAATACAAACTGGTGCCGGTTAAGCCCACGTGTTTTCTTGCTTGTTTAATCACTTGTTCTGTTTGAGCTTCAGTCAGTCTATAAATACTATGATTTAACTGTTGAGGTGCTTGTTCTGTATCAAAAGGCTGAATGCTTTGTAGCTTATCAATGCTTTGAATATAGCGTTTACCTTTTAATAACAGCATCAGCTTTTTCCATAAGCTGTATTTATCTAGCTGTAGATTAACTAATGGCTTAGGGTCTGACTGTAAAAAAGCCTGTCGCTGTTCTGCTGTTTCAGTACATAAATATTTCAGGATTAAATCAATCCCTCTGGCATCACAGAAGGGGTGAATCCAACGAATAAAAAAGGTAGTTTGAGTGTTGCCATTAATTAGGTGGAACTCAATGGGGGCAGTGACTTCTCTATTCTGTTTGTTATTAATAATCTGATTGACAGTTTGATGCTGAAAATCCTTGTCAGATTGATCTTTAGGGCAGTGATGCTGAAAAAATAATTGGGGTGGGGTATCCCTTTTAAACCAATGAAAGCGTTTTCCTTTTTGCTGTAAGCTGGCTAAAGCAACAGGAAAATGTTGACTGAATGCGTTGATTCTTTGTTCTAGTGTGTCAATGTCAGGTATTTGATTAAGTTCTAATGCAAAACCACATAAACTACCTGCCAAACCATCTTGACGAATTTCTTCGTCCATCGCCAGTGTAAAACTATCAGCAATATTCAGTGATTCAATAATTGACTCGCTCATGCCTGCTTATGCCTTAAAATCCATTGCTCCAGGGCATTAAATGTTTGTACGTTGTCGGGTTCAATTTCTGTATCAGGTAAGGTGACGCCATATTCGTCTTCAATAAACATAATTAGACGCATAATTCCCATGCTATCGAGACCAGCTTCTAATAGATCATCCTCATCACCGAATTGCTCAGGAGTTGCGACAAAAATGAGTTCCTGAAATATAAAGTCGCGTAGTTTCTTTTTCATTAATTTTATAAGTTATAATTTGCAGGGTTTAAGTTGTTTGATAGTTTCATAGTTTAAGTCCTCCCTTGCTGGGGAAGGTTGGGTGAGGAGAAGTTAAAATAATATCTTTTCACTTTTTTATCAAAATTATAACGCATAATGATAAACAGATTGTTAGAGTTAAAGCATAAATGATGACAGAAAAAAAACATGTCATTGTTATTGGTGCAGGGCCAGCGGGTAGTGTTGTGGCTGCCTTATTACAAAATAAAGGCCATCAAGTAACCATTATTGAACGGGATAAGTTTCCACGTTTTAGCATTGGTGAAAGTCTATTACCACAGTGTATGGCTTTTATTGAGCAAGCAGGGATGTTAGATGCCGTGCAAGCCGCTGGGTTTCAATTAAAAACCGGGGCGGCTTTTATCCATAAAGATAAGCATTCTGAGTTTGTTTTTTCTGACAAATTTACCGCAGGGTTTGATTCTACCTTTCAAGTGCAGCGGGATAAGTTTGATGCGCTACTGGCAGATGAAGCCCAACGGATGGGTGTGGAAATACGTTGGCAACAACAAGTGGTAGATGCTGATTTTTCTGCTGAAAAACCTCTGTTAACCATTAAAGGTAGTGATAAGACCTATCAAATTGAAGCGGAATTTGTGTTGGATGCCAGTGGGTTTGGTCGGGTATTACCGCGCTTATTAAATTTAGAAAAACCGTCTGATTTCCCTTGTAGACAATCATTGTTTACTCATATAGAAGACCGTATAGATTGTTCCCAGTATGATAGGAATAAAATCCGCATTATCGTGCATCCAGAGCAAAGAGATGTCTGGTATTGGTTAATCCCATTTAGCAATGGCCGCTGTAGTTTAGGTGTGGTAGCAGAGCCTGATTTTATTCAGTCACAAGGTGATGATCAGGAGCAGGTATTTCGACAATTAATTACACAGGAACCTGAGCTGACTGAGTTATTAAAAAATGCTGTTTTTGATACTAAAGTAAATAGTATTAATGGTTATAGTGCCAATGTAAGTTCACTATATGGTGAAGGTTATGCTTTATTGGGGAATGCGGGTGAATTTCTTGATCCGGTTTTTTCTTCAGGTGTAACCATTGCCATGAAGTCAGCTAGTCTGGCTGCTGAGGTATTGGATAAGCAATTAAATCAGCAACAAGTTGATTGGCAAAAAGAATTTGTTGAGCCTCTTCAAAAAGGGGTGGAAACTTTTAGAACCTTTGTCACTTTATGGTATCAAGGGGGGCTTCAAGATGTGGTGTTTTATGATCAGCAGCAGTCAAATATAAAAGCAATGATTTGTTCGATTCTGGCTGGCTATGTCTGGGATGAGAAAAACCCCTACGTGAAAAATTCACGTCCTCGATTAAAAACCCTGGCAGAATTGTGTCGTGAGCATTAATCTTATGGGTACCTCTATTAATTGTGGGCGAGAAGGCTTGAGAGTAAAAATATTCAAGATCAAGGCGAAATACGCACGTAATAGCAAGCTATTGCGAAGGGTTTCAAAGCTTCCGCTCCTGCTTACGCCCCTGCTTACGCCCCTGCTTACGCCCCTGC
>DAOVVZ010000278.1:0-3720 GCA_030636915.1 Methylomarinum sp.
GATTGGGCTTATCTTTAGGGCGAGACTCATCCACACTTCTGGTGTGAGAAATGGACATATATGTAACTGGAAAGCCTATAGTGTATGTTTCTGACCAAGTAGGAGGAGAGCTGTTATCGCCAGAGTGACCAAGCGTGCAAATTAGAGCCTTTAGGGGATAATCGTATCAAAGCCAGTTTTGATGACCCTCAAAGAGCCATTACACCTGGACAATCCGTGGTTTTTTATGACGGCGATGTTTGTTTAGGTGGTGGAATTATTGAATCTAAATATAATGAATAATATAATAATCAGAAAATAACATCGACAACTGATGTAGGATGGGCAAAGCGATAGCGTGCCCATCACAATTAAAATGATGGGCACGAAAAAACCCTTTGCCCATCCTACACCTTGCCTAACAGGATAAACCGTTTTATGTCTAATTTTTCACTTACCGCAATTTCCCCAATTGATGGACGCTATGGTAGTAAAGTTGAAGCTTTTCGCCCTATTTTTAGCGAGTACGGTTTAATTCGTTATCGTGTTGAGGTAGAAGTGCGTTGGTTACAAGCTTTAGCCAAACATGAGCAAATTACTGAAGTACCCGAATTTAGCGCGAATGCTAATCAAGTCTTAGATGCTATCGTTAGCGACTTCTCTGAAGATGATGCACAATGCATTAAAGATATTGAAAGAACGACTAACCACGATGTAAAAGCGGTTGAGTACTTTCTTAAAGAGAAAATTGCGGATAATGCAGAATTAAACAAAGTGAATGAGTTTATTCATTTTGCCTGTACTTCGGAAGATATTAACAATCTGTCTTATGCTTTAATGCTTAAAGAAGGTCGTGAAACATTAGTTCCTCAAATGACAGAATGTATAGCTGCAATTAAAAAAGTGGCTTTAGAAACAGCAGAACAACCTATGATGTCTCGCACACACGGTCAAACTGCAAGCCCTACTACAACAGGAAAAGAATTTGCCAATGTAGTTGCACGTCTATTGCGCCAAAAAGAGCAAGTAGAAGCGGTTGAGTTATTAGGTAAAATCAATGGCGCTGTTGGTAACTACAATGCACACAGCGTAGCTTATCCTGAAATTGACTGGGCGAAATTTGCTAAAGATTTTGTAGAATCTTTAGGCTTATATTGGAATGCTTACACCATCCAAATTGAACCACACGACTATATTGCAGAATATTTCCACGCGCTTTCACGCTTCAATACGATTTTGATCGACTTTAACCGTGATGTTTGGGGATACATTTCTCTAGGTTATTTCAAGCAAAAAACCATCGCAGGTGAAGTCGGTTCTTCTACTATGCCTCATAAAGTCAACCCGATTGATTTTGAAAATGCAGAAGGTAACTTAGGACTAGCTAACGCTTTATTTACTTTCCTTAGCGAAAAACTGCCTATCTCTCGCTGGCAACGTGACTTAACAGATTCAACTGTATTACGTAATATTGGTGTTGGTATTGCCCATACAAGTATTGCGATTCAATCTTCATTAAAAGGAATTTCTAAACTAGAAATTAATACACAAAATATTGAAGATGATTTAAATAATAACTGGGAAGTATTAGCCGAACCCATTCAAACAGTTATGCGTCGTTATGGCATAGAAAAGCCTTATGAGAAACTAAAAGAATTAACTCGTGGACAACGAATTACCCCAGAAGATTTAGCTGTATTTATTAAAAACCTTGAGATCCCAGAAGATGCTAAAAAAGGGCTTCTAGAGCTAACGCCTCGTAGTTACACAGGATACGCTGAAAAATTAGCAAAGGATATTGAATAAATAATATATTTGTGGATACCATCACTTTTATTTATTAACTCTTTTGAAATAATTATTACCTAGGTTGTTAACCCGAGTCTCATCCATCCTTGGAATGAGTAACAGCCTTGTTTAATATCAGGCTGTGTCTTTTCTGACACAGCCTTTTTTTTGCCTACATGCTATTGAATTACACTAGAATAGCAATTCACTCCTATAGACAGCCATTTCTATGCTCAATTTAATCTGGATTCTGTTTTTCTTGTCAGCCTTTGTTACCGCGTTATTTAAACTTATTGTTTTAGGTGATCAACAGATTTTTTCACAAATAATGACGGCTATGTTTAGCCTTTCTAAAACGGCATTTGAAATTTCTTTAGGATTAACAGGTGTACTTGCTTTATGGTTAGGCATCATGAAAATATGCGAACGCAGTGGATTTATTTACTTATTAACACAAGCCCTCACCCCGCTTTTTAGTCGACTAATGCCCGATGTGCCTAAAAACCACCCTGCTCTTGCTGCGATGGTAATGAATATTTCAGCCAATGCCTTAGGTTTGGATAATGCCGCCACCCCATTAGGCATTAAAGCCATGAAAGAATTACAGACCTTAAATCCTGTCCCCGAAACTGCCAGTAATGCACAGATCTTGTTTTTGGTGATCAACACCTCTGCGGTGACCTTGTTTCCCATCACCATTTTTACCTATCGCGCTCAATTAGGTGCCTCCAATCCAACCGATGTCTTTATCCCTATTTTAATTGCCACTTATATCTCAACCATTATGGGCTTATTAGCGGTTGCAGCGGTTCAGAAAATCAACTTATTTGACAAGATTATTTTTTCATATCTGGCAGGGTTTACTTTGCTGGTTTCGACTATTTTGTTTTATTTTGCTCACCTTAGCCAAGCAGAAATGCTGTCACAATCTGCACTTATTAGTAACATTATTCTCTTTAGTCTGGTAATTAGCTTTATTTGTGGCGCAGTTTACAAAAAGATCAATGCTTATGAGGCTTTTATAGCGGGTGCTAAAGAAGGTTTCGAAACAGCTGTTACCATTATCCCCTATCTGGTTGCCATGCTGGTTGCTATCGGCGTATTTCGAGCCAGTGGTGCATTAGACCTGATTATTAATTTAATACGCTATTGGGTACACATGCTTGACCTGGATCCTCGTTTTATTGATGCATTACCCACTGCACTTATGAAACCTTTTAGCGGCAGCGGCGCAAGAGCGATGATGGTCGATACCATGCAAGTTTATGGTGCAGACTCATTTGCAGGACGCTTATCATCGATTGTACAAGGCAGTACAGAAACTACATTTTATGTTTTGGCGGTTTATTTTGGCTCAGTAGGCATCAAAAATATCCGTCATGCTGCCGCTTGTGGGATAATTGCCGACTTTTTCGGCATTGTTGCCTCAATTTTTATTGCTTATTGGTTTTTCGGTTAATGCTAATTCATCTCAAAACACTGGGCTGTCGTCTTAATGAGGCAGAGTTAGAAACATGGGCGCAGGCCTTCCAAAAATCTGGCCATCAAATCACCCGTGATTTGAATGAGGCACAGGTTGTGATTATTAATTCCTGCGCGGTCACCTCGGATGCTACCCGCAAATCTCGCCAGTTAATCCGTCGCATTCACCGCGATAATCCACATGCAAAACTAGTGGTAAGTGGTTGTTATGTCACGCTTAATGAGGGTGAGGCCGCACAACTACTAGGCGTTGATTTAGTTGTCAGCAATAAAGATAAAAATCAGCTGGTTGAGCAAACCTTATCCCTCTTAAACTTAGACTCAATGCCAGCAATGGCAACCGAACCCGGTGAAACATCCTTATTTAGTCGAGGTAGGCAACGGGCATTCATCAAAGTACAAGATGGTTGTCGCTATCGATGTACTTTTTGTATTGTCACCGTTGCCCGCGGCGAAGAAGTCAGCCGGTCA
>DAOVVZ010000311.1:0-3478 GCA_030636915.1 Methylomarinum sp.
AATTATTTGTAATACAAGCAATAAAGCTGCTAGTGTTGATCCCGGCGGAGATATTGATATTATTTTAAATGCAATAGAAGTTGAACACGCCATACCAGAAATAATTTTAGTTACTCATGGCCATCTTGATCATATTGGGGCGGTTGCAGAATTAGCAGCTAAACTATCCATTCCAATTGAAGGCCCTCAGCTTGAGGATGCATTCTGGATAGAGGCAATTCCGTCACAAATGCAAATGTTTGGTTTTCCACAAAGTGAGTCATTCACCCCAAACCGCTGGCTAAATGATGGTGATACGGTAACTGTCGGCGAGCAAGAACTGACTGTCATTCATTGCCCAGGACATAGCCCCGGACATGTCATTTTCTTTCACCAATCGTCAAAACTGGCTATAGTGGGCGATGTGCTTTTCAATGGTTCAATTGGTCGAACAGATTTACCCAAAGGTGACTTCGATACACTGATTAACTCAATCCAAAAGAAATTATGGCCATTAGGGGAAGAGGTAAGATTTATTCCTGGTCACGGCCCTATGTCAACATTTGGCGAAGAAATGAAGTCCAATCCTTTTGTTGGGAACAAAGCATAACAATTCAAAAAAAACATTTGATATATCACTTAGGAGTGAGGATTTAATAAGTTCCGAAAGTTTGGCGTAGAATTTTGACTTCACAGGAATGCTAATAAAATGGGCGCATAGCAAGCTACGCAACTATTTTATTAGTGCTTCTGTGGAGTCAAAAGGCAAGTCAAAATCCGGAAGTTATTAAATCTTCACTCCTTAAGGAGCCCACGTACTTTTTTATTTTGTAGAGCGGACTAAAGTCCACTCTACAAAAGGCTTGCTATGCATTCGACTTTGTCTCACTCGATCTAGGTGAATGCCTACTACCACGCCTATGAAATCGACGCTGATGCTTAACCCGTTTAATATTTAGTCGCTGATTATTAATCTCTGTTTCAGAGAGCAACTGAAAAATATCTGCCGCCATACCATCCGGCAGATCAACCAAGGTATAAAAACTACGGATATCCATCCAGGTAATGCGCTTTCGCTCTACACCAGACACATCGACTAACATATCTTTTATTTCGTCGGCAGAAACTTGATGCGTATGTCCCACATCCAAACGATATCTCACCACTTTTTGTTTTGCTGAAACAGTTATCGCGCCAATATCCACCCGCTCAACGACCTTTCGGCCTAATTTAGGGTTATTCAGTAAAGACAATGCTGCCGCACAATCCAAGACACTCACCTTCAATTCAGAAGATAACCGCTTAACTAATGCCTTGTGTTGACTCAAATCCTCTTGAGCCAATACCTTCTTCAAGCTGTTTATCAACTGCTCTTCCTTGGTAAATTCCTGCTGTATATCCACTGATTACAATCGATCCATATTAATATCAACAAATGCTTCATCACGTAAACGACGCAACCATAACTCGGTTTCTTCTTCTATTTTACGTTTACGAATTTCTTCTCTTACCCGGTTCTTTTTGTGCTCAACACTATTATCCTTATCTTCTCTTTCCAGTACTTGAATAATATGCCAGCCAAACTGGGTTTGAACCGGATCACTAATACCGTTAATCGGTAACTTATTCATGGCAGCTTCAAAAGGCGGTACCAAAGCCCCCGGCCCTACCCAATCTAAATCACCACCATTGATAGCCGAGCCTTTATCATCAGAATTAGAACGCGCCAAAGTTGAAAAATCATCACCATCGGCAATTCTTTCCTTTAATGAGATCAATCTCTTTTTGGCTTCTGCATCATCAATTAACTCATTGGTTTTAATCAGAATATGTCGTGCTCGGGTTTTAGTGACAATATGCCTATCCACCCCTTTCAACCCCAATAACTTAATAATATGAAATCCACTGGGACTACGAATCAATTCAGCAATATCACCTTGATTCATCTTAACAATAGAATCAACAAACAAAGTAGGAATAGCACCTACAACGCGCCAGCCTAAATCACCACCCTTTAAAGCATTACCGCCATCAGAAACAGCCACAGCTTTTTGCTTAAAATCATCGCCATTACGTAACTCAGCGACGACTTTCTCCGCTTTATCTCTGGCTTTTTGAATAACAGCAGATGATGCAGCCTCTGGTATAGAGATTAATATATGTCCAAGATGATACTGCACTTTTTCTTTATTAATATCACCTTGCGTCTCCAGATAATGGCTCACCTCTCTATCTGTAACTTTAATACGCGTCCCAATTTCTCTTGCTCTTAACTGGTTAATGATAATTTCATTACGGATACTTTCTTCAAAGCCCTGAAAACTCATACCCTGACTTTCCAGCTCGGCCTTAAACTGATCCACCGTTAGGTTATTTCTTCTGGCAATATCTACAACCGAACTTCTTAACATTTCATCACTGACACGAATTCCCGAGCGTTCAGCCATTTGTCGTTGTAATTTATCGATAACAAGACGTTCCAATACCTGTTTCCTAAGAATAAATTCTGGCGGAATCATCACTTTATTAGCCTGCAATTTTTTAACGATACTATTAACTTCAATCGTTAATGCACGGTCTAAAATCACATCATCTTCAACCACAGCGACAATACGATCTAAGAGCTCTGCTTTTACAGTAAAACTCAGCAAAAAGACACTCAAGAACAAAGCTAAAAACTTGATCATTTTTTTTCTATTTTTCATTTATTTAGGTCTCTGATAGCCATTCAGGTTTTTCTCAAGAAACTCATCAACTTTATCACCAAAACTGGTTAAGCCTTTTAACTCTATTTGTAAAAAAATCCCCTGATCCATTTTAGCCTCATCAGCGTCAGTAGAATTACTCAACCTATTTGTAAATCGTCGCCAAACCACTCGAAAACGCCAACAACAGCTTTCTTTTTCTAAACCCAGAAAACTTTCTTTGGTCGAGTTAAATTTTAACGAATACTGCCATCGCCCCACTCCAAACCAGTTATCATATAACGGCCATCTAAATGATGCATCTGATTGTATAATACTGGCAACTGCATTAGGGTCATCTCGTCTATAACGATAGCCTAAGTTAATAATCTGTTCTGGCTGATTTCTATATCTAATATCAAACTGCGCACGAGTAAAATCATTACCATTAGGATTCCATTGCACACCCGATGTAAACGATAAATGATCCGATAACTGCCCACTAAGTTCTGCAACCACATTAGACAATTGATTAGTTTCTGGCGCACCCGAAATAACCACTTCTCTATCTTTAAAATAAAATATCTCACCGACACTTAAATTCAATCGCTCGGCGCCATTATCTGAATCCAGTAATCGTGTAGTCATTGCCACCGTCACTTGGTTGGCATCTTGAATCCTATCTTCACCACTAAAACGATTTTCTCTAAACAAACTACTGAAATTAAAATCAAAAGCTGATGAATCAAACACGGGGATATCCTGTTGATCTTCTTCTGGAATATATAAATAAAATAACCGTGACTCAATGGTAT